>JAQGLQ010000432.1 GCA_028292785.1 Noviherbaspirillum sp.
TTCCTTTACTTCGGTGTCCGGGAGCCCGACGATCGTGAACGATGGCAATCCGTTCGCCAGATGCACTTCCACGGTGACTTCGGGCGCATCCATGCCGGCCAGCGCCCGGCTCTTCAGTACCGCAAGACTCACGGACTGTTTTTCCTGGCGGACGATTGCGCTTCGAGCAGGACTTCCAGTTCGGCGACGCGGGTTTCGAGCAGTTCGAGTTTGGCGCGGGTTTTCTGCAGCACTTGCGTCTGGATGTCGAATTCCTCGCGTGTGACCAGATCGAGTTTCGAAAAGCCCTGACTCAGCATGGCCTTCATGTTCTTTTCCAGATCTTTCGCGGGAGAATTTTCGATGGCTTGTTGGAACTTCGCCTGCAAGTCATTGAGGAAGTTGGGTTTGTCCATGATGAACCTTCATTAAGGAGAGAATTGGCACCGTAATGGTGCGAGTTTGCGCTGATGTGCCTTGGTCTGGTGCGCTCGTATGGTGCGCGCTGCTTTTCTTTAATGCGTCATGGTGCAACCGGCGCGGATAGCCCGAAAAGAGGGCGGTTTAAGATAAAAATAATAACGTATCTTCGACGAAATAGGGTGGCACGGCTCCTGCTAATAAGAGAAGAGGTGGAAACCAGATTAGACAAGTTTTTGTTTCAACAACATAAAAAAGGGATGCGCCATGAAAAAACTGATGCTCATAACAGCGTTGACGTCCACGCTTGCTGGAGGCGTGGTACATGCTCAGGAAGCAAAACCGGACCATGAAATCTCATTCAATGCCTCCGTGGTCAGCGACTATCGGTATCGTGGCATTTCCCAGACACGTCTGAGACCTGCGCTGCAAGGCGGAGCCGACTATACACACACTCCCACCGGCCTGTACGCCGGCACCTGGCTTTCCACCATCAGATGGATCAAGGACGCGGGCGGCGATGCCGGTGTCGAATGGGATATCTACGGCGGCAAGAAAGGCGAATTCGCTCCGGGCATCTCCTACGATGTCGGGGTCCTGCGCTACCAGTATCCATCCAACGACCTCAATCCGAGCGCCAATACCACCGAACTGTATGGCCAGGTCGGATACGGTCCGGGATACGTGAAGTACTCGCATGCGCTGACCAACCTGTTCGGCTTCGCCGACAGCAAGAGAAGCGGCTATCTCGATGTGGGCGCGAATGTCGAAGTGGGAAGCGGACTGATCCTCAACCTGCATGTGGGCCATCAGAAAGTGAAAAACCAGTCGGCGTTCAGCTATACCGACTGGAAAGTCGGCGTGACCAAGGACTTCGGTTTCGTGACAGGAGCCGTCGCCGTGATCGGCACCAATAACGACAACTATGTCGGCCCGGGGTCCGACCGTAAAAATCTTGGCAAGAACGGACTGGTCGTATCCGTCGCCAAAACTTTCTAATCTCTCATCGGGGTCATCATGAAACTTATTACGGCGATCATCAAACCCTTCAAGCTCGATGAAGTGCGCGAAGCACTGTCCGGCATCGGCGTACAAGGCATCACGGTCACGGAAGTCAAGGGCTTTGGGCGGCAGAAGGGACATACCGAGCTTTATCGCGGCGCTGAATACGTGGTCGATTTTCTTCCGAAGACGAAGATCGAGGCCGCCGTCGACGATGCGATCGTGGATCGCGTCATCGAGGCCATCGAAGCGTCGGCGCGTACCGGCAAGATCGGCGATGGGAAGATTTTCGTTTCCGAGTTGTTGCAGGTCGTGCGCATCCGTACCGGCGAAACCGGAAACAGCGCACTTTGATTGGGGAAAACAAATTATGAAAAAACATTTTGCCGGTTTTCTGGCTGCCGTCGCGATGTGTTGCATGGTTGGCGTCGCGCAGCCATCGCTCGCCGCCGACGCGCCTTCAGCCAAACCTGAAGCCACCATTCTGGCTCAGGCGCCAGCGGCTACGGATGCCGCATCTGCCGCCGCACCCGCTGCCGCTGCTCCGGCCGCTGCGCCTGCGCAAGCCTCTGCTGCCGCCGCTCCGACGCCGAACAAGGGCGATACCGCATGGATGCTGGTTGCCACCGTGCTCGTGATTCTGATGACGATACCCGGCCTTGCCCTGTTCTACGGCGGACTGGTGCGCTCGAAGAATATGCTGTCGGTGCTGATGCAGGTGTTCATGGTGTTCTGCATGATCGCGGTGCTGTGGGCGGTTTATGGCTATTCGCTTGCGTTCACCGAGGGTGGCAGTTTCATCGGTTCCTTCGACAGGCTGTTCCTCAAGGGAATTACGCCGGAATCGGTCGCCGCGACCTTCAGCAAGGGCGTGGTTCTGCCGGAATATGTATTCGTGGCATTCCAGGCGACATTCGCCGCGATTACCTGCGGGCTGATCGTCGGCGCATTCGCGGAGCGCATCAAGTTCTCGGCAGTGCTGCTGTTCATCGCGTTGTGGTTCACCTTTGCCTACCTGCCGATCGCGCACATGGTCTGGTTCTGGCCGGGTCCCGATGCCTATACGGATGCCGCCGCCGCCGAGAAGGCGACCGCCGCCGCGGGTTGGCTGTTCCAGAAGGGCGCGCTCGATTTCGCCGGCGGCACCGTGGTGCACATCAATGCGGCGATAGCGGGCCTGGTCGGCGCGTATGAGATCGGCAAGCGGGTCGGTTATGGACGCGAATCCCTGGCTCCGCATTCGCTCACCATGACCATGGTCGGTGCATCGATGCTGTGGGTGGGCTGGTTCGGCTTCAACGCCGGTTCGGCTCTCGAAGCGGGCGGCAGCGCGGCGCTGGCCTTCGTCAACACTCTGCTGGCGGCCGCCATCGCGACGCTGTCCTGGTCGTTCGGCGAGTGGATGAGCAAGGGCAAGCCCTCGATGCTCGGCGCGGCCTCCGGCGCCGTCGCCGGCCTGGTTGCGATCACGCCCGCCGCCGGCTTCGTCGGTCCGATGGGCGCCCTGGTGATCGGTCTGCTGGCAGGCATACTCTGCCTGTGGGGTGTGAACGGTCTCAAGCGCATGCTGCGTGCCGACGACTCTCTGGATGTGTTCGGCGTGCACGGCGTCGGCGGCATCCTTGGTGCGTTGCTGACGGGCGTGTTCGCTTCGCCGTCGCTGGGCGGCACCGGCATCTACGACTATGTCGCTAACAAGGTGGCACCTGATTACTCGATTGCATCGCAGGTCTGGATCCAGGCGCAAGGGGTGATCACCACGATCGTCTGGTCCGGCGTGATAGCGCTGATCGCCTACAAAGTGGTCGATCTGATCGTCGGCCTGCGCGTCGCGGAAGATGAGGAGCGCGAAGGCCTCGACATCTCCAGCCACGGCGAATCCGCATACCATTTTTAGTTGTCTCCTCGGCAAGTAGTACTTTCACAGCGCCTCTTCGGAGGCGCTTTTTTATTTCGGTCTTTTAAATTGCCTTGCCGTCCCTACATAAAACAGGCTTCTCCGGCAAAACACCGAATTTCATTCCGGCAACATCCAGAACAACCGTCGCATGATATGTGTTGCCGCCGACGCCACAGACCGAATCCCGTTAGAATCTGCACCACTTGGCAGCATCCACATTCCTAAGGTTTTTATATGGTTCCGCATCTTGTCACCGCCCTCAACGGCCCCTTACTCGATCTCGAAAAAAAAATTCTCGATGCCACGCCGGCGATCGAACGCTGGTTCCGGCTCGAGTGGCAGGAGCATACGCCGCCGTTCTATTGCTCGGTCGACTTGCGTAATGCCGGTTTCAAGCTTGCTCCGGTCGACACTAACCTGTTTCCGGGAGGCTTCAATAACCTTTCGCCGGAAATGCTGCCGCTGGCGGTGCAGGCCGCCATGGCCGCGATCGAAAAATATTGTCCGGATGCGAAGAACCTCCTTCTGATTCCAGAGCGCCATACCCGCAACACCTTTTATCTCCAAAACGTCGCCCGCCTGACACAGATCTTCCGCCAGACCGGCCTCAACGTGCGCCTCGGTTCGCTGTCGGAGGACTTGAAGGAGCCGACGCAGATCGACCTGCCCGATGGCAGCGCCATTGTGCTCGAACCGCTCGAACGCTTCAGCAACGGCCGCCGCCTGGGCCTGAAGAATTTCGATCCCTGCACCGTCCTGCTCAACAACGATCTGTCTTCCGGCATACCTTCCGTGCTCGAAGGCCTGCATGAGCAGAATGTGCTGCCGCCGCTGCATGCGGGCTGGGCTGTGCGCCGCAAGAGCAATCACTTTGCGGCATACGACGAAGTGGTCAAGAAATTCGCCAAGCTGATCGACGTCGATCAATGGATGCTCAATCCCTATTTCGCCAAATGCACCGGGGTCAACTTCCAGGAACGCACCGGCGAGGATTGCCTTGCATCGAGCGTCGACACGGTGCTCGCGAAGATCCGCAAAAAATACAAGGAATACGGCATCAAGGAAACGCCGTTCGTGATCGTCAAGGCTGACGCCGGCACCTATGGCATGGGCATCATGACCGTGAAGGATGCGAGCGAGGTGAAAGACCTCAACCGCAAGCAGCGCAACAAGATGTCGGTGGTCAAGGAAGGGCTGGAGGTTTCCGACGTCATCATCCAGGAAGGCGTGCATACCTTTGAGCATATCAATGATGCTGTCGCCGAGCCGGTGGTATACATGATCGACCGCTACGTGGTGGGCGGCTTCTATCGGGTGCATGCCGAGCGCGGCGTGGACGAGAACCTGAACTCGCCGGGCGCGCATTTCGTTCCGCTGGCGTTCGCCCAGCAGCATGCCCTGCCCGATCTGCATGCGAAGCCCGGCACCGCGGCGCCCAACCGCTTCTATATGTATGGCGTGGTGGCGCGTCTGGCGTTGCTCGCCGCATCGCTGGAAATGGAAAAAACCGATCCGAACCCGGAAATCTACTAAGCAACCGATCATGAAATTCGCCTTCCTCGCCGACCCGCTCGACAGCTTCAAGATCTACAAGGATTCGACCTACGCCATGATGGTCGAAGCGTCGCGGCGCGGCCATGCGATTTATGCGTTCGAGCAGAAGCATATGGCGCTCGATGGCGGCAGCGTATCGGCGCGAGTGCGGCGCATCAGGCTGACCGGCGAGGGCGCGGATTGGTATCGGGCAGATGACCCGGTGGAAACGAAGCTGAACGAGTTCGATGCGATCGTGATCCGCAAGGATCCGCCGTTCAACATGGAATACATTTACCTGACGTATCTGCTGGAACTGGCGGAGCGGCAGGGCGCGCGCGTATTCAATCGGCCCGAAGCAATACGCAGCCACAATGAAAAGCTGTCGATTGCGCAGTTCTCGCAATTCATCGCGCCCACGCTGGTGACCAGCGACATCGCGCGCGTCCGGGAATTCCACGCGCTGCACAGGGACATCATCCTGAAGCCGCTCGACGGCATGGGCGGCAGCGGCATATTCCGCGTCAGGGAAGACGGGATGAACCTCGGTTCCGTCGTCGAAACCCTGACCGTCAACGGCGTGCATACCATCATGGCCCAGCGCTACATTCCCGCGATCTCGCAGGGTGACAAGCGCATCCTGCTGATCGGCGGCGAAGTCGTGCCATACTGCCTTGCACGCATTCCGCAAAACGGTGAAGTGCGCGGAAATCTTGCGGCGGGCGGCCTCGGCGTCGCGCGGCCGATTTCGGAGCGCGACCGCGAAATCGCCGAGACCCTTGCGCCAGTTCTGTCAAAGCGCGGCTTATTGCTGGTAGGATTGGACGTGATCGGCGACTACCTGACTGAAGTGAATGTCACTAGCCCGACCTGCTTTCAAGAAATCACACAACAAACCGGCTTCGATGTGCCAGCGATGTTCATCGATGCCCTGCAAAAAGCAGCGCACCCGGCCTGATTCCCCTGGCATCGTGAAGAAGAACACCATACCTCCTTTTTCACCATATAAAGGGTGATCACCTTATTTCGAGAAATATCCTGAACATGGTAGGTATTCTTCTTTTGACACATGCGCCGCTGGGGAGCGCGTTCATCGAAGCGGCGACGCATGTTTTCCGCGGACGTCCGGACCGGATGGAAGCGATCGACGTGCGCGCCGACCAGGATCCGGCGGAAGTCACGCAGTTGGCCAGGGAAGCGATCGCGCGCGTCGACGACGGCTCGGGCGTGCTGGTGATCACCGACGTAATGGGCGGCACGCCGTGCAACTGTACCT
>JAQGLQ010000458.1 GCA_028292785.1 Noviherbaspirillum sp.
CAGGAAGTTGGTCAGCAAGGGAACCGGCCGGCCGGTCGCGCCCTTGGCCGCGCCGCTCTTCCACGCGGTACCGGCGATGTCGAGATGCGCCCAGGTGTACTTCCGGGTATAGCGCTCGAGGAAGCAAGCGGCGGTGATGCTGCCCGCAGGCGGGCCGCCGATATTGGCCATGTCGGCGAAGTTGGATTTCAGCTGCTCCTGGTACACGTCCTCGATCGGCATGCGCCAAGCGGTGTCGCCGCTCGCCTTGCCGGCCGCGAGCAGTTCGTCGGCCAGATTGTCGTGGGCGTCGTCATGGCGCGTGAACAGGCCGGTGTTGTGATGGCCGAGCGCCGTGATGCAGGCGCCGGTCAGCGTCGCGATGTCGACCACGGCAGCGGGCTTGAAGCGCTCCACATAGGTCAGCGCATCGCACAGGATCAGACGGCCTTCGGCATCCGTGTTCAGGATCTCGATCGTCTGGCCGGACATGGACGTCACGATGTCGCCCGGCTTGGTCGCTGTCCCGGAAGGCATGTTCTCGCAGCTCGGAATCACGCCGATCACGTTGAGGTCGAGGTTCATCTCGCCGATCGCCCGGAAGGTGCCGAGGACCGACGCGGCACCGCACATATCGTATTTCATTTCATCCATCGCGCCGCCGGGCTTGAGGGAAATGCCGCCGGTATCGAAGGTGATGCCTTTGCCGACCAGGACCACCGGCGCATCCTTGCTGCGGCCGCCCATGTGCTTGAGCACGATGAACTTCGGCGGTTCCTGCGTACCTTTGGTCACGCTCAGGAAGCTGCCCATCTTCAGCGCTTCAAGCTGCTTGCGATCGAGTATCTCGACGCCCATATTGAATTTGCGCGCCAGGTCCTTGGCCGTGTTGGCAAGGTAGGTCGGCGTGCAGATATTGCTTGGCAGGTTGCCAAGATCCTTGGTCAGATCCATGCCGTTCGCCAGGGCCACGCCCTGCGCGACAGCGGCCTTTGCTTCGCCCGCGGCCGACATCTGGATGGCGAAGGCGATTTTCGCAACGCCTTTCGGAGCCGCTTCCTTGTTGCTCTTCAGGGAATCGAAACGGTAGACGCTCTCGCGCAAGGCCAGCAATGCGTTGCGCACCGCCCAGCCGGCATCGCGGCCTTTTACGCTGTCGAAAGGCAAGGCAATCAACGCATCGTTCGCGCCCAGCGTGGAAAAGGCGCGCGCAATCGCCTGCGAAGCAGAGACAAACGTTTTTTCGGCAAGTTCCTGGTCGTTGCCCAGACCGACCAGCAAAATGCGCTGCTGAGCCGCGCCGTCATTGTTGCGAACCAGAAGCGTGGTGCCGGGCTTTCCGGTGATGTCGCCGGACTTCAGCGCTGCCGTGACCAAGCCTTTCCCGTCCAATGCGCGGGCCGCATCGGACAGCTTCCCGTTTTCAAATACGCCGACGGCGATGCAACCGCTTTTGAGGCCGGCGACGCTGCTTTTTGCGTCGAATGTTTTTATGCTAAAGTCCATGAAGCTCTCCTTTATCCAGCCGCAATTATAGAGCGTATCCCAATACGGAATGCGGGGCGCCTCAAGGCATGGAAGGATGAATGCGATGGGCATGTTTGCAAGCTCAGCCTGCATTCCTGCCTTCATCCCCGGGACCGGAGAATGGCGCCACGACGCGCGGCATGCGCAGATAGCCGGGAGCGCAAGGCGACGCCTGGCCGCATCGCCGCTTCCATGGCGGGACGCCATTTTTCCGGCATCACTTCATATTGAAATGGACTCTTCGTTCCGATGATTTTTCAGCGCGCTCTTCGACGCGAATTGGTAAGTACCGCCGGCGCCGTCTTCACTACTTTGTTTACCGTAACCATCACCGTGATGTTGATCAAGATTCTCGGCCAGGCCGCCGGCGGCAGGGTCGCGTCCGGCGATGTGGTCGCCCTGATCGGATTCGCGGCGTTGAACTACCTGCCGATCATCCTGATTCTGACCGGGTTCATTTCGGTTCTGCTGGTTGTAACGCGCAGCTACCAGGATTCGGAGATGGTTGTCTGGTTCGCATCCGGACTGAGCCTGACGAAATGGGTGAGGCCGGTGCTGTCGTTCGGGATTCCGATCGTCGTGCTGACCTCCGTGCTCAGTTTCTATGCCACGCCGTGGGCCAACCGCCAGAGCGCCGAGTTCAGGGAACGCTTTCAGCAGCGCGAAGACATCTCGCGGGTGTCGCCCGGTAAATTTCAGGAGTCTGCCGCCTCCGACAGGATCTTTTTCGTCGAAGCGATCATCGGCGATGCGACCAAGGTGAAAAACATCTTCGTGAACATGGTGCAAAAAGGCATCGACAGCGTGGTGGTGGCGAAGGAAGGCACTGTTGAACTCGACAAGAACGGCGACAAATTCCTGGTGATGAGCCAAGGCCGCCGCTATGACGGCACCGCGGATCTTTCCGAGTTCCGGATCATGGAGTTCGGCCGCTACGGCATTCTTGTTTCGCGCCGCTCGGAGGCCACGGTGGGCACCGCCTCCGCCCGTTCGCTGCCGACCGCCACGCTGCTGTCGGATCGCAACAACTTCAATATGGGCGAGTTGCTATGGCGGTTCTCACTGCCGCTCATGGCGCTGATCCTGATGCTTCTTGCGATTCCGCTTGGCTTCGTCAATCCACGCGGCGGCCGCTCGGCCAATCTGCTGATCGCTCTGCTGCTGTTCGTGGTCTACAGCAACATGGTCAGCGTTTTCCAGGCAACGGTCGTGCAGGGCAGGCTGCCCTTCATTGTTGCTTTGTGGCCGATTCATTTTCTTGCCGTGACCGCTGTGGTTATTTTCTTTTCATGGCGGTTACTCGTGAACAGCCGCTATCATCCTGCGGCGGCGTGGGGCGCATTCAAGCGGGCATGGCTGTTCAGGAAGAAGGACGCGCAATGAAAGTACTGGAACGATATATCGCGCGGGAAGTGATGGGTTCGGTAGTGTTCGTACTGATCGCTTTCCTTGCGCTGTTCGCGTTCTTCGACCTGATGGGCGAGTTGCCCGACGTCGGGCGCGGCGGCTACCGGCTGCAGCATGCATTCCTGTATGTCGGCATGAAACTGCCG
>JAQGLQ010000467.1 GCA_028292785.1 Noviherbaspirillum sp.
TTTTCTCAATGCCGCTTCTTGAGCATGGACGCTAGGGTTCCGATCATGTCGCCGCGGCGACGGGTGTCTGGTCCGAGAGCGGCCGGTTTCGAATTCCCAGCCTCATGGCCGGTTCGAAGCTACACGGCTACAACGGCAAGTTCGGCGACTTCGGCTATACGGTCGGACTGACCGGCTACGTCTACATCAACGGCAAGCACGCCGATGCGCTGGAAACCAAACTCGGCGTGAGTTACGGCGACTTCAGCGTGGCTGCGCAGACGCTGCTCAACGATGTGGTATGGGGCAACAAGGGCGATACCTACTGGACCCTCAACCACACCAGGCCGCTGCCCCACGACATCACGCTGCTCGCCTCGCTCGGTTATTACACCTATCGCCAGGAAGGCAAATTCCTCGGCACCGTCGATACGGCGACCGGGGCGCGCTGCGCGGCCGGCGAGAGCTTCTCCGTCAACGGCTGCTTTGCCGGCAATGCGCCGACTTCCGGCGGCTTTCGTCATCTGATCATCGGCTTCACGCAGCCGATCGGCGGGACCGGCCTTACCTGGGGTTGCAGGGCCTGATCGGTGGCGACAACCGTTTTGGCATCAAGCAGAAGAACAGGCTGCTGGCATCGATCAGCTACGGCTTCTAGGAAGCCCAACGCAAAGGCAGGGTCCGGGGGAATAGCGCCGGACCTTTTTGCAAAAGACAGACAGGCGCGCACGAATGGAAAACAACGACATCATTGCCGAACATGGACTCTCGACATCGGCCGCGCTGCACGGGCAGTATGCGGCGGGCGCGCTGCTACCGAGCGACTGTATCGCCGGGGTGTTGCAACGCATAACAAAAGTCGATCGGCCCGAAATATGGATCAGCAGGGTGGATGGCGAGCAGCTGCTGCGTCAGGCGCGCGCGCTTGACGCGATGCTGCATGAAGAAGGCGCGGCCATCCTTGCGCGCATGCCGTTGTTCGGCATTCCCTTCGCGGTCAAGGACAACATCGACGTTGCCGGCATGCCGACCACCGCGGCCTGTCCGGAATTTGCCTATGTGCCCGAGCGGTCGGCAACGGTGGTCGGGAAGCTGCTGGCCGCCGGCGCTCTTCTGGTAGGCAAGACCAATCTCGACCAGTTCGCCACCGGCCTGGTGGGCGTGCGTTCGCCCTACGGCGCGGTGCGCAATGCGGTCGATCCGGCCTATGTATCGGGGGGATCGAGTTCCGGTTCGGCGGTGGCCGTGGCTCTTGGCCTGTGCGTTTTCTCGCTGGGCACCGATACCGCCGGCTCGGGGCGGGTGCCGGCCGGCCTGAACGGCATCGTCGGATTGAAGCCGACGCGCGGCTTGTTCAGCACGCGCGGCGTATTCCCGGCTTGCCGCACGCTGGACTGCGTTTCGGTGTTCACCCGCAATGTCGCCGATGCCTGGCGGGTCGCACAGGTCGCCGCGGGATTCGATGCCGAGGACAGTTATTCGAGAAAGGTAGCCATGCTCGGCGTCAGGCGCAGGGGCTTTCGCATCGCGGTGCCATCGGAGCTTGAATTCTTTGGCGACACGCAGGCGGAACAGGCGTTCACGGCAGCCATCGCCGCGCTCAAGGCGCGTCCCGACTGCGAGGTTGGCGCCATCGACTACACACCGTTCAATGAAGCCGCCCAACTGCTGTACCAGGGGCCATGGGTGGCCGAGCGGCTGGCAGCCGCGGGCAGCTTCTTCGATGAAAAAAGGGAAGCCATGCATCCGGTGGTGGCCGGCATCATCGGCCAGGGCGCCAACTACAGCGCCGCGGACGCGTTCAACGGCCAGTACCGGCTGGCGGCGCTGCGGCGGCAGGCGGAACAGGAACTGCGGGGATTCGACTTCCTGGTGGTCCCGACCACCCCGACCATGCCGCGCATCGCGGATGTCGAGCGCGAGCCGGTGAAGCTGAATTCGCAACTTGGTTATTACACGAACTTCGTGAATTTCTTCGACATGGCGGCACTCGCGGTTCCCGGACCGCGGCGCGCCGATGGCATGCCCGCCGGCGTCACCTTGATCGGGGCCTGCGGGGCGGATCATCTTCTTGCTTGCGCGGCCGGGACGTTGCTCGATGGCGGTAGCGACGACATCGCGGCAAAGCCGCTGCCCTACGAGGAAGCCTGCGTATCGCTCGCCGTGGTCGGCGCTCATCTGCAGGGTCAGCCGCTCAACTGGCAGCTGCTCGAGCGCGGCGCGCGCAGGCTTGACATCACGCACACCGCGCCGCACTACCGCTTGTATGCGCTGCCGGATAGCGTGCCGCCGAAACCGGCGCTCGCGCGGGCCGAGGACGGCGGCGCGATGATCGAGGTGGAAGTGTGGGAATTGCCGATGCGGCGCTTCGGCGAATTCGTGGCGGAGGTGCCGCCGCCGCTCGCCATCGGCTCGGTGGAGCTCGCGGATGGGCGCTGGGTCAAGGGATTTGTTTGCGAGCCGCGCGCGCTTGCGGGGGCGGAGGATATCAGCCGGTTCGGCGGGTGGAGAAAATATTTGTCGGCGTCGGCGCCATGAGCACGCGCAGCGAGCACTGAGCGATCAGGCATCCGTAAAAGCAGCGCCTGATGATTCAGGCTCTGCGCTTCACGACAGTGAACTTGAAGTTCGTCCACTGTATGGATCAACATTGCTCCCTGGCGTATACCGTGGCAAGGTGGGATCCCTTTTCTTCAGGGTGCCAGGCATGCTGTCAACCGTTACAAACCCATCTATGAACTTGGGCGGCGCCACCCGGATACAAACGGAGCCGATCACGAAGTGGGAGACATTGCGGGACCGGCTATTTGACGCTTTGCATGAATTCGATCCCCCGCCATCCGGGTCGGATCAGTTGACGACGCTTACCTGGCTGGCCAGCCTGGCTGACTTGCGCAGCCGCCATGAGGTCATCCTGTCGATCCTGGCGGAATGCCATGACCTGGTGTCCGAAGAAGACTACGCGGAGCCCGCGGTCATCGCTTTCGACAACAAGGAAACCGCGCTCATCGAACAGCTTGAAGCAACCATGAACGCAGTCGGTTCATCGGTCGATTCATGGGAAGGATTCGAGGCGTGGCCTCAGCCCGGAAGCGAACATAAGTGGAAAAGAACATTCTTCCCGGATGAACATTCCTACGATGAGAGGATCAAGGACCACTACGTCACCCTGTGCACGGACCAGTCCTCGTCGGCATTCGAAAATATTAAGCTCCAGTGGACCGGCCTGATCCGCGCCGGGGACCTCGTTGAAGTGAAGCACATGCTGCTCGCCATGCCGGAGGAGCTGATCCGAAAGTTGGTGCTCGACGGCCGAGACACCTGGACGAACGGCTTTTTGCATGGAGCCCTGGAGCTCAAGGAAATAGCGGCCGACAAAGGCATTAAAAAATTCCTGAAACAGTATCCCTATCTTTCTCCTAAAACCAAGCACTACTGGGCTCTCAATACCAATTGCCAGGTTCCGCATCCATCGAGTGATCTGCTTTCGAAGAACAGGGTCATACCCTGCCGCGCGCTTTCCGGTTTTATCGCAGCACAATCACCAGGAAAAACGAATCGCCTCGCGCTGTTCGGCGCAAGCCTTGAAGAAGCGAAAATTAAAATGCCGGCCACCATTCCGAGGAAGATAGAAAGACACTACAAAACGATAGTAAAACACTCGCCCATGCATATAGTGCGCAACGATCAGTATCAGCAGTTTTTTCTGAAACAAATCGAACGCATGCGATCGAGAATGCCGCCGATCACCTCAGAGCGTATATTGATGGCCACATCGAAGCATGTGATGGATTGGCAAATCACGCTGAAGGGCAATGACGAAGTGGTAATCCATTTCGGCGATCCAAACCGCACCGTGGTGCCATTGCGTTGCGCCTGCTCCGTGGACGATTTAAGAACACTGACGCAGGACTGGTTCATTACCGATACGGAGAAGAACGAATATTGGGGGAGTGAAACCTGTTCCATGTTTTATGTAGTGCCGCCCAATGTCGATTGGAAAAGCGCCGTCGATGTGCCCGTACCTGCGGACAGGCGGGTAGCCGGGCCGCTGCCGGATCCGATCGATGAAACGATAATAAATTACTTGCTGAGAGGCGGCTTTACTCTTGATCTGCGCGATGTGCTTGCGGGTCTGCCTCACGACTCCGGCTTGACGCAAGATCGACTGCTGTCGCTGCTATCTGCGAAAAATAGCTGTGGCATCCCCGGCCTCCACCTTGCCTTGAAAGGGAGCCATGTCAAGACTGTCAGCGCCTACTTGGCAGGAGTGCAGGCGCTCGCCGCGGCCAGACTGATAACGCAGGATCAACTGATGGCGCTCGTGGAGGGAAAGGATGCCGACGGCGTTCCCGGCTTCGCCTTCGCGGTGCAGGAAGGCATGGCTACGACCGTCACCGCATATCTGGCTGGCGTGAAAGCGCTGGCTCAGGCAGGCCTGATAACGGCGGATCAATTGACCTCACTCATTGCCGCAAAACAGATCGATGGCGTTTACAGCTTCTACTACACCGTGCAGGGGGGGCGGAGTGCCGCCCTGACCGCATACATGACGGGCGTGCAAGCAATAGCGGAGGCGGGCCTGATAACGCAGGATCAGCTGGC
>JAQGLQ010000493.1 GCA_028292785.1 Noviherbaspirillum sp.
TGTCGAACCGGAAGCGATCGAGGGCATAATCGGCACGTTCAACGACATGGGAATCGCCGTGTATGAACGCGCGCCCGATGCCGAAACCCTGCTGCTATCGGATAATGTGGCTACTGTCGCGGGCGACGACGAAGCCGAAGCCGCAGCCGCGACGGCCCTGTCCACGGTGGATACCGACATTGCACGGACCACCGACCCCGTGCGCATGTAAATGCTCGAGATGGCGACGGTCAATCTGCTCACCCGCGAACGCGAAATCGAAATCGCCAAACGCATTGAAGGCGGCCTGACCGATATGATCCAGGCGATATCCGCTTCGCCGACGACGATTGCCGAAATTCTGGCGGCGGCCGACCGGATCGCGAAAGGCGAGGCAAAGATCGACGAAGTGGTCGACGGCCTGGTCAATGCGAATGAGGCAACCGAAGAGCCTTCCGTCGCTGCCACAGCCGCTACTTCCGACGACGAAGAACCGGACGACGATATCGAAGTCGACGAAGAGGATGAAGGCACTTCGGCCGCCGGCTCGGCGACCGCTTCCGAGGAACAGCTCGAGCAGCTGAAGAAAACCGCGCTGGAAAAATTCGCAGTCATTGCGGCGCAATTCGACAACATGAAGAAGTCTGCCGACGCAGGGAAGTATGGATCGAAAACCTATGTCGAATCACGTGAAGCGATCTCTCAGGAACTACTCGGCATCCGCTTTACCGCGAAGACGGTCGAAAAACTGTGCGATGGACTGCGTGCGCACGTCGATGAAGTACGCCAGATCGAGAAACAAATCCTGAATCTCGTCGTGGAACGATGCGGCATGCCGCGCTCCCACTTCATCGCAAGCTTCCCGGGGAATGAAACCAATCTCGACTGGGCCGATGCGGAAGCTGAAGCGGGCCACTCATACAGCGCGGCGCTCGGGCGCAACCTGCCGGCGGTCAAGGAGTTGCAGAACAAGCTGATCGACCTGCAGCGACGCGTCGCACTGCCGCTTCCCGATCTGCGCAAGATCAACAAGCAGATGGCGGCTGGCGAAAAGCGCACCCGCCAAGCCAAGCGGGAAATGACCGAGGCGAACCTGCGGCTTGTGATTTCGATTGCCAAGAAGTATGTCAATCGCGGCCTGCAGTTTCTCGACCTGATCCAGGAAGGCAATATCGGGCTGCTCAAGGCGGTGGACAAATTCGAATACCGCCGCGGCTACAAATTCTCGACTTACGCGACATGGTGGATCCGCCAGGCGATCACACGCGCCATTGCCGACCAGGCGCGCACCATTCGGGTTCCTGTGCATATGATCGAGACCATCAACAAGATGAACCGCATTTCGCGCCAGATGATGGCCGAAACCGGCGTCGAGCCCGATCCTGCCACACTAGCGAAGAAAATGGGCTTGCCCGAAGCCAAAATCCGCGAAGTCATGAAGATCGCGAAGGAACCGGTCTCCATGGAATCACCGATGGGCGATGACGGGGATTCTCAGCTCGGCGATTTTATCGAGGACAGCATGACTGTAGCTCCGGAAGACGCGGCCCTGCATTCCTCAATGCGTAAAGTGCTTAACGAGGTGCTCGACTCGCTGGCACCGAAAGAAGCGAAAGTCCTGCGCATGCGTTACGGACTTGAAACGTCGACCGACCATACGCTCGAAGAAGTCGGCAAGCAGTTCGATGTGACCCGCGAACGCATCCGCCAAATCGAAGCCAAGGCGATGAACAAGCTGCGGCACCCATCGCGTTCGGAGAAGCTGAAATCCTTCCTCGAGAACAACTGACAGGTTGAGCTGCCCCAGCGGCTCCCTTCCCTGTGTGTACCTGCGGCCCCGCCTCTGAGCGGGGCTTTTTTATTTACTGCCGGGATTGCGGGCTCGGCTCATATCTTCGCGCCCAGCGCCGGCCGGGGCGGCCCGCGCTATTTCCGCATACGCCCTTCCCTGAGCGGCTGTTCGACAATAGCTGCGGTCATCAATGACATCTCCATCGCAAGCAAATTCATGATGTCGTCCGCCGTGACGATGCCATACAAGGAACCGCTCGGGGTGACCACCGGCATTCTGCGAATCTTGTGGTTGCGCATCAAGCGCAGAGTTTCGACCAGTCCCGCGTTTTCGGCAACGGTGACCAGCGGCGCACTCATCAGATCGCCGGCGGTCAGTACGCTTGTATCAATATCCAGCGCCACGGCTTCGATCACGATGTCGCGATCGGTGATGATGCCAAGAGGCATGCGATTTTCAGCCGCACCCTCAACGACGATGACATCACCGACATGATGCTTGCGCATCAGCGCGGCGACCGCCGGCACGGTGGAATCCGCTTCGCAACATACAACGCCGATATTGCTGCACTCACTGATTGGCATGATGGCTCTCCTCAAGTCGAAGCCGATGCATGGACCATATGAACGGTGTAACTCGGCCGCTGATCACATCCAACAGGTTGGACATTCAGGCTCGTTGCCCATTCCTCCACTTGGAGATTTACTGAAATCGCCTTTTATTTCCGACGAGAATTTTTCTTTGAAGAAGCATTCAGACTTCTTTTGAGAAAAGTTGTTTTGATTATTTTTAATTATCCAAAAAGATGCCAATATTGCGATACGACACATACATCGTGCACCGATTCAGTACTCTTTTCATGAACGGAGGGAACATTGAGGTATTACATCTTTCTAACCAACGTTGATAAGGGCGCCTAATCTTGCGCTATAGAAACTTAACGGGCCCGTGCGAAACAAAAAGAAGCCTTACACGCGCCATCGGATTCTGAAATATGCGGTACTTAGAGCAAAAATATGAATGCGAATGTGAGAGAGCTCGATAAAGTTATTTGGCAGCAACGACACATGTGCCGCAACTGAGCGAGCGAAGTACACGAATACAAGTACATGAAATCTGTCGAAGGCTCGAGCGCGAAGTGCCGTGGCACATGCGTCGATCCCCGACAAGTCGGTCGCCGTGACACGTTCACAAAGCGATACACGGATGAGAGACGAATAAATTGCTTAAGCCAAAAGTACTGCTGGTAAACGACCATCCCGCAAGCCTGCTCGCCCTGAAAACACTCTTGCAGAGTGGAAGACAGGCAGACGAGTACGAATTGATCACGGCGGTGTCCGGAGCAGAGGCACTGCGCCACGTACTAGATAATCAGTTTGCCGTGATCTTGCTGGATGTCAGCATGCCGGGCATGGACGGTTTTGAAACAGCGGAAACCATCCATTCGCATCCCCGCTCTGCATCCGTGCCGATTATCTTTATTACGGCGCACTATGCCGATGAACTTAATCGCTTGAAGGGATATCAGCACGGCGCTGTTGACTATTTGATCAGCCCGGTCATACCAAAGATTCTTCAAAGCAAGATAGCGGTCTTTATCGAACTTGCCAAAAAGAATCTTCAGCTGCAATTCCAGAAGGAAGAGCTGGCAATGCTCAACCGCGACATGCAGTTGCAGCAAATGGAAGATCTGAAACGTATCAACACCGCCCTTCAGGCGGAAATCGTCGAGCGCCGGCAAGCCGAGGAACGCGCGCATGAACTCGCTACCAAGGATCCACTGACCGGACTGTTCAACCGGCGCTCGCTGACAGAGCACCTGGAACATGCGATCGTGCGCGCCGCCCGCCAGGGCGAACAGCTTGCGCTGCTGTTTCTCGACATGGATCGATTCAAGGCAATCAACGACACCCTGGGACACGATGCCGGTGACGAATTGCTGCGGCAGATCGCCGAGCGCATCAGTGCGTCGGTGCGCGAATCGGATATCGTGGCCCGCCTCGGCGGCGACGAGTTCGTGGTCCTGATGGAAGGTTTGCCGAGTTACGCGTCGGCAGCGGAAGTCGCGAAGAAAATCGTCAAGGCATCGGCGCTTCCTTTCAACGTAAGCAACCAGAATCTGAAAACCTCGGTGAGTGTCGGAATCGGCCTGTTTCCGCAGGATGGAGCAAACGTTCATACGCTCATGCGAAGCGCCGATCTCGCGATGTATCATGCAAAGCAGGAACGGCGCGGCAGCGTGCAATTTTTCCATGAAGAACTCAATGCTCGGCTGATCGAGCGCTCCCAACTGGAGCAGGAATTGCAGCATGCGCTGGAGCACGAAGAATTCGAGCTGTATTACCAGCCGAAGGTGGAAACGACTTCCGGCCGCGTAGCGGGGGTGGAGGCATTGTTGCGCTGGCATCATCCACGCCTTGGCCTGTTGAGCGGCGGACAGTTCATGCCCGCGGCGACAGAAACCGGGCAAGTTGTCGCGATCGGTGAATGGGTGATCGCCGCGGCTTGCGCACAGGCGCGATGCTGGCAGGATTCAGATCAGATATTTCCCAATCTGCCGATCGCAGTGAACATCGCAATCCCGCAGATCTATGCCGACCTCCCGGAAGTCATTTATCGGTCGCTACGCAAATACGATGTGCCGCCATCGAGCCTGCAACTGGAGATCACGGAGTCGCTTCTGATCCGCGACGTCGAAAAGGCAACCTCGGTGCTGCGCGAGATCAGCGAGAGCGGCATTACCATCGCAATCGACGACTTCGGTACCGGCTACTCGTCGCTCTCGGTATTGAAAACGCTTCCGATCGACATTCTGAAAATCGATCAGTCGTTTGTGCGCGACCTGGGCAAGGATCTTGGTGACAATGCCATTGTCGCGGCTATCGTCAACATGGCGCGCGCGCTTGCCCTGCGCGTGGTTGCCGAAGGCGTCGAGACCCAGGAACAGCTTGATCTCCTGCGAGAACTCGGCTGCGACGAACACCAGGGATATTTCCACAGCAGGCCCCTTCCCGCCGACAAGCTGATTCAACAGCTTTTCCATGTAAGCAACGCCTGAAAATAATATCGCGGGCAGCAGCGCTTATCAGATAACTAAAGGAATTACCGCAATGGACACGAGACCGGATATGACCGACGAGCTCGACGCCAAGATTTTGCTCGCCACCCTCAAGCGCCTGAAGAAAGGCGATTTCACGGCGCGCATGCCGTCCGACTGGACCGGCCTGGCGGGAAAAATCGCCGATACGTTGAACGACGTGATCGAGATCAACGAACAGATGGCTGAAGCCATTACCAATGTCAGCCGCATCGTCGGTCGCGACGGTCGCCTGCATCAGCGCGCCTCGGTCCCCAATGTCTCCGGCGGCTGGTCGACCATGGTGAAATCGATCAATTATCTGATCGACGATCTGGTGCGTCCGACCACCGAAATGGCGCGCGTCATCGGGGCCGTCGCCAAGGGTGACCTCTCGCAGACCATGTCGCTGGATGTCGATGGACGCCTGCTCAAAGGACAGTTCCTGCGGGCGGCCACCACTGCAAACACCATGGTGGATCAGCTCGGTTCGTTTGCTTCTGAAGTCACCCGGGTGGCGCGCGAGGTCGGCACCGAAGGCATTCTCGGCGGACAGGCACAGGTCAAGGGCGTGGCAGGCACGTGGAAGGACCTGACCGATTCGGTCAATTCGATGGCGGGCAACCTGACATCGCAGGTGCGCAACATTGCCGACGTGACCACCGCCGTGGCGAACGGCGACTTGTCGAAGAAAATCACTGTGGACGTGCGCGGCGAAATCCTGCAGTTGAAGGACACCATCAATACCATGGTGGATCAACTGCGCTCATTCGCTTCCGAAGTGACAAGGGTAGCCCGCGAGGTCGGCACCGAAGGCCGGCTTGGCGGCCAGGCTTATGTGCCGGGAGTCGCCGGAACATGGAAGGACCTGACCGACAACGTCAATTTCATGGCATCGAATCTGACCGGACAGGTTCGTAACATCGCGGAAGTCACCACCGCGGTGGCGAACGGCGACCTTTCCAAGAAAATCACCGTCGACGTGAAAGGAGAAATCCTGCAGCTCAAGGACACCATCAACGTCATGGTGGATCAGCTAAGTTCGTTCGCATCGGAAGTGACGCGGGTGGCGCGCGAAGTCGGCACCGAAGGAAAGCTGGGCGGACAGGCACAGGTCAAGGGCGTGGCAGGCACGTGGAAGGACTTGACCGACTCGGTCAACTCGATGGCGGGCAACCTCACCGGCCAGGTGCGCAATATTGCGGATGTCACGACGGCGGTGGCGAAT
>JAQGLQ010000519.1 GCA_028292785.1 Noviherbaspirillum sp.
ATTTCGTTCGATTGATTTAAATTCTGCGTAAAGATACCACGCGCGCTCTCATTACTCACCCGATGACTTGGCGAAAGGAGTGCGCGGCGGATTAAATTCAAGGGGGGAAACAGCTGGTTTTTTCAGCTCGCGCCTCCATATTCAACAGGTGCCGGGATCTTTTCCGGCTCCCTTCTGCATAACTTTTCAACGTTCCAACCTGCTTGTTCCCGCCTGGTTTCGGCCCGTCGATGCGACATGTCCGTAGTGGTGGTGCGGGGCTTTTATCGCATGTTCTTTTGCCATGTGCAAATAAAAAGATGACACATTCCATTTCAACCGACTCTTCGATGGCTTCTGACCTGTACCAGTTGACCGGGCGGATTCACAGACACATCGGTTTTCAAAAAATACGGATGGGCGCGATGCTATGCGTCCTGGAAGAAACCGGCGACTGGCAAGGCCGAACCGCGGCCCGCAGCTTCCGGGGCTTTTTGCTGGAGGAAGGCATCCATCCGCAAGCTGCCCGCCAGTACATGAAAGTGGCGCGGAAATTCATTCTGGAACTGGAAATTTCCAGAGAGGATTTACTTGCCATTTCGCGTGCCAGCATGCGGGTGCTTTGCGCCGCCGCCGATGTGGCGACGCCCGATAATCTCGTCGAGCTGGTCGATATCCTGGCTACCCTGCCAAGGCCGGAGGCGTTGGATGAAATCCGCAGCAGATTTGTCGTCGAACCCGACGATGAGGTTCAAGCGCGCCTGATCAGCAAACCGGTTGGGAAAATCCTGTCCGAGGTAGGCGAACTCACGCAAATGCAGCGGGCCGAGCTTTTCTCCCGCTTGGGCATGCATTTTTCATCGCCCCCGGCCGCCAATACTGCCAACGCTTTCTCCTGACTCACGCCAGGCAAGCTGCCAAACAAAAACCGCCAGCAAGTGGCGGTTCGGGTTTGCCTTCATCCGGAAGGAAGCTGTTTCAGAACTGCTGCCATTCATCCTTGCCGCCGATCGCCGCGGCAGGCAGGCGCTTCGGGCGAGCAGTCGATGTGGACAAACTTGTCGAAAGCGTACCGGACCCTGCAATCCTGTCCCCAGGCCTGGAAGCAACGGTCACCTGCACGCCATCGAGCTTGAAGACGCTGACCACTTGCGCCAGCTTGCCCGACTGTTCCTGCAATGATCCCGCGGCGGCAGCCGCTTCTTCGACCAGCGCCGCATTTTGCTGCGTTACCTGATCCATCTGGGTGATTGCCTGATTTACCTGTTCGATGCCGGCACTTTGCTCCTGGCTCGCAGCGGCAATCTCGGCCATGATGCCGGATACGCGCTTGACGCTGTCGACCACTTCTTTCATGGTGTTGCCCGCCTGATTCACCAGCTTGCTGCCGGCATTGACCTTGTTGACGGAGTCGTCGATCAGGCCCTTGATCTCCTTGGCCGCCGCTGCCGAGCGCTGCGCCAGACTGCGCACCTCGCTCGCGACGACGGCGAAGCCCCTGCCCTGCTCTCCCGCGCGTGCCGCTTCGACAGCCGCGTTCAGGGCGAGAATGTTGGTCTGGAATGCAATGCCGTCGATGACGCTGATGATATCGACGATCTTGCTCGATGATGCGTTGATGGATGCCATCGTATCGACCACTTCCGACACCACCTGGCCTCCCCGAGCGGCGATCTCCGACGCGGTGAGCGCCATCTGGTTGGCCTGACGCGCGTTATCCGCGTTCTGCCTGACGGTGGAGGTCAGCTCTTCCATCGATGACGCCGTCTCTTCCAGCGAACCGGCCTGCTGTTCGGTGCGCGAGGACAGATCCATATTGCCGGACGCGATTTCGCCCGACGCCGTACCGATCGCGTCGGTGCCGTTGCGGACTTCGCTGACGATCCGCACCAGGCTGCCGTTCATGTCCTTGAGCGCCTGCAGCAAGCGGCCGGTTTCGTCACGCGATGTGACCTCGATGTGCGAATTGAGGTCGCCCTGCGCGACGGTTTCCGCAACCTTGACGGCTTCACCAATCGGACCCGTGATGGAGCGGGTGATCAGCCACGCCATGACGGACCCGAGCAGCACGGCCAGTCCGCCGACGACGAACATCACAAAGCGCGCGCGTGCATATTCGGCCTGCGCCGCTTCGACTGCCTTTGCCGCTTGCTCCATTTCATACTTCACGATTTCATCCATGAAGCTGATGGCTCTGCGCACGCTCGGCACCGCCTGCGTGGTCAGCAGCTCGATTGCCTCCGCATTCTTTTGCTGCACGCGCAGCTCGATGACCTGATTGTTCGCCGATTTGCTGGTGATTTGAGTCAGCTCGGCGATCAGGGATTTTTCCTTCTCGGTCAAATCCGTCTGATTCAACTGCTCCCTCAAGTCGGCGTACTTCTTGCGCGCCACCTGCATTTTCTTGCGCTCTTCTTCCATCGCCGCATCGTCGCTCAGATAAGCGATATTGGTGATGAAGGTGGCAATGTCCCGGAACTGATCCACCATGGATCTGGAGAGATCAATCTTGTGATGATTTTCATTGACGATGCTGTCAAGCCTTGCCTGGACGTTCGCCATGGAATTCAGACCCACGCCAAGAATGGCAACCAGCATGAGCAGGATTGCGCCGTATCCGGTTCCGAGCCGGACGCCGATTTTAAAATTTGCGAATGACATTGGTGTTATTGCCACGAATAGTTGAGGAAATAGTAAGTCCAGGGCGTCCATCGATGACGGCTGGCGATCAGTCGTCCCATTACGGATTTATCGGACGCTTTTCATTTAACTTAAGGGGCAAGGTGGCGAATGCGCCACCTCTCTATTCCAGTGCTCTCATAGTCGCGCCGGATCGAGCTGCTTCCGTTCGCCGGCCCACGCTTTGTTCAGCAGTTCCTCGGTTGCCGTCGCTCGCGCCATATCGCCGCGCTTCTTATACACTTCCGACAGTCCGTACAACGCCCAGCCATTGTTCGGTGCACGCACCAGGCTGGACCGGAATGCCTGTTCCGCGCCGTCCAGATCGCCCTTCTGCAACAGTGCCGCGCCCAATGACTGCCGCACCGGGTAATACCAGTAGGGCGGTTCCATATAGGCCAGCTTCTCTTCCAGCGCGGCCGCCTGTTCGAACTGTCCTGCCGCGACTGCATAATC
Organism: Noviherbaspirillum sp.; assembly: GCA_028292785.1. The sequence goes on from JAQGLQ010000519.1 coordinate 3,115, forward strand.
GCCCCCGGCCTGCGCGATGCGTCCCTCAATCACATGGCCGGCGATCTGCAGCGCATCCTGCGCCGGCACCAGAGCGTCGTTGACGCCGGTGAAATCGCCGGACTGCCGCAACCTCGCGATAGCTTCCGCCTCGCGCCGGGCGCTGTCGACATCGCCCTTATTGGCAAAGGCGACGCCGCGCGCGTAACGCCATATTCCCTCGACATAAGGCAGATCCGCGGCGGGCGCGGGAATGGCGAGAATCGTGTCTGGATCGCTGAATTGCGCGTGTGCGAAATACGGCGCGACCCTCACCGGTTGGGCGATGGGGAACTGGCGCGCCATGTCATCGGTGACCAGCCCGGCAAGCTTGTCGGCCGCCTCGAGCACCGTCGTGCCGTTTCCCGCCATCTGCGCCGAGGCCAGCAGGAAATGCACGTTATGCGGATAGTACGCGACCGGATAGAAACCGAGCGGCTTCTGATCGGCGATGTAGCGCTCGTCCACCTGAACCGCCTGCCTGTTGGCGGCCAGCGCATCCTTATATCGGCCGACCCGGTAATAAATATGCGATGGCATGTGCACCACATGGCCGGCGCCCGGCATCAGCTTGCCGAGACGTTCCGCGTACGGTTCGGCCCGCCTCGGCTCCGTCGATGCTTCGACTGTATGAATGTAGTAATGAATCGCGCCCGGATGGTCGGGGTTCGCCTTCAATACCCGTTCCAGCGTCGTCACCAGTTCGGCGGTCCTGCCTTTCGGCTTTGCTCCACCCGCTTCCCAGTAATCCCAGGGCGAGAGATCCATCAGCGATTCGGCGTACAGTACGGCGATGTCCTGGTCGTTCGGATAGCGCCCCGCGACTTTGCTCATCGCATCCGCATAGGCGGTATCCAGCGCCTTGCGATCGGCATTCGGGTCGGCGGAGTAGCGCGCCGCAAGCGCCCTGATCAAGGCCCGCTCACGCGGACTGGCACGGCTCATCAGCGATCTGGCC
>JAQGLQ010000526.1 GCA_028292785.1 Noviherbaspirillum sp.
GGCGAGACCGACACGGCCGAGGAGTTTTACAACGATTTCCGGCGCTCGGCGTATCAGGAATCCGACATCGACACCATTCGCGTGATCAGGCAGTTCGCGGAAGCCGGACGGCTCAACGATCCGCCGGCCTGAACTCCAGATCAGCGACTTGATCCAGCGCGGCGCATTGCATTTTGTCGAATGCGTTTGATAAAAACATGCCCACCCTCCCCGCGCTGCTTCCACCCGGCAGACGGGAGAAGAAAAGCAGCGCAGGACGATGTGGGCAAACCGCAGTCCGCGGCAGGAAAATTTTTGTAAGCTATCGATGCTTCCTTATATCGATTCACAGGTAGGGAGCGAGGCATCGCGTCAATGCCGCACGCTCCCCTTCACGCGTTCGACACCGTAACGCACCGCATCCTTCACCTTGTCCCAGGTACTCTCGGGATGGCTGGATTCCCAGTCGCGCCGCACATCAGGTTCAACCTCATCCCAGCGGTAGTTCCTGAAGCGCTCGGTGCCCGACAGCTGCGAGCCATACCGGTAAGCAGCGTCATACTCTTCATACCGGCTGCCGCTCGAACCATAAGCGTTTTGCCAGTGCCGGCGAAAGTCGGATGCATCGTCCGCACCGCCCAGCTGTTCCACCTGGACATCGGTGCTGCGCACGGTATCGTTGATGCTGGCGGTTTCCTGAGTGACTTCCTTCGCGATCACCACCTCTTCGACCACGCGCGCGGTTTTTTCAACGACCGGCTCTTCCGCCATTTCGCGCATCTCGACCGACCCTTCCTTGAACGCGGCCAGGTCGGCCTCGCTCGCCGGCTGGTCGACCGGGCGCCGCTCGACCTTCACATGCTCTTCGCGCAGTTGCACTGATTCCTGCACCGGTGTCTCTCTTACCCGCTGATGCACGCGCACTCCGCCACGCTGCACTTCGCGCTTGCCGACCTTGAGTTCTTCCTGCACGACGGGAATGGCGGTTTCCTTTGCGCCCCCGGCCGAATACATCGAACGATCGCGCTGGATCTCGTCCTCGGTGAGCATCGGTTGCGATGCGTTGTAAGCGGACCAGCCCTGGCTCCTCCAGTGCGTGGAGCGCTCGTCGATATCGATCGGGTTATAGCGATTCATCACATCCATTGCGCGATCGCGCTGCTCATCGGTATCCACATTGACGACGAGAACGACGCTGCCTCTGCGCACTGCTTCCGCGTAGATGTCGCTGCTTTTTTCGGCGTCGTCCAGGCCGAACAGATTGCGGAAAAAATGACCGATGCCGTGACCGGTGTCGCTTGTATCGCTCATACCCACGTTGCTCGCGGCGGCGCTTGAATATTCCGGATTCAGTTGTATGTCGCTTCGGGAAAATCCGGAAGCAAGCAACTCGTTCATCGCGCTTTGCGCTTCCGATTTGCTGTCATATACGCCAACGACAGTGTTTTCCATGATCAATCTCCTGTCTGAAAACATGAATGTCCGGCAATTCGCCGGAGACCTCGTTGCTCCCTGAAATGCGGTCAAGGCATGCGCTATAAAAGTCCGGCTTTTCCCGCCCGGGCCTGCGTCGCCGCCATGCCTGCCTGATCGAAGCGTTCCACATCGATATGTTCCGAACGCAGGGAAACGGTTTGGGGCATGTGCACTTCACGCTTGTGCCGCGTAATGCGCACTTCTTCTTTCAGCCTGAGCTTCTTTTGCACGACCAGTACTTCCTCGAGTATGGGCACGACCAGCGTGTCGCCCTCATAGCGCATGCGCGGCGCTTCCTCGGTCATCACCATGGCGCCGACGGGAACGCGTTGCACCTCCAGTTCGTCATGCAGCAGCGTTTCATCGATCACCTGCTCGGATTCGGACACGGTCTTGTGGAGCCGGACGCCGCGTCCGCTATCGATCACGCGCTTCCCGACGGTGATGTCTTCCTGCAGCACCGGAAACGTCATCTGCGCTTCGCCATCCGTTCCGGTGGTCGCGGCGAATGCGAACGGCAGCCGATAACTGCCGTCGGATTGCGGCGCGAACAGGCTGAGCGGCACCAGCAGCTGCGGACCGTCATGAACACGCACCCAGGCATGCGCTTCGGTCCCCGAGCTGTCGATGGAGACGACCGATGCCTGTCTCCCGCCCGCATCGCGGAGGGGCGCGTCCATCAGCGCCATGCCTCGATCGCGAGCGTCTGCATTGTTGAAGGAATTGGCCATGGATAGCTTGCTCTTGTTCGGAAAGGGGGGCACGAGCACGCAATTCCCGGGCCTGCCTGATTTTCCCGTGCACGGGAGAGCCCGGCGTAAAGCGAGAACCATTTTTACCTTGTCGGGAGAAGAAATTACATTTTGCAGACGTTGACTTGGGGCAGTTCCACACGCAGAACTAAATGCGTTTTGTTGTGCTCTTATCCATAACCAGTTATTGCATTGAACAAGGAGAACGCATGTCGACAATCATCGCCGGTCATTTGCAGACGCAGCCGCAGATCCAGGAAGCCATCGCCGAATTGGGACGCGCCGGATTTTCGCCGGAGCAGATGGCTTCTTTCTATGTGAATCCGCCGGGGCAGCACGATATGCACGCGATTGGCGGCGATTTCGACAAGTCCCCTGGCGCCGAGCACACCGGCACGGGCGTCGCCGCGGGAGCTGCCGCCGGGGCGGCCGCGGGCCTGGTGGCAACACCGGTGATCGGCCCGCTCGGCCCGCTGGTTGGCGCCCATGTGGGCGGCCTGGTGGGCGCCCTTTCGGAAACCAGGGACTCGGACGAAAGTCCGGAGGCCAACCGTCCGCATGAACACCGCGCCGGAATGATGGTGGCGGTGGCAGCCGATGACGAAGCGGCGCAGCGGCGCGTGGTGGAGATCCTGCGCGCACTCGGCGCCTACGACATCGAGATCGCGCAAGGCACCATCGCCAACGGTGACTGGGTGGACTTCGATCCGCTGCTGCCGCCGAGGTTTATTCCGGGCACCACGGACCGCAATGTATCGACTTGACGGCGAGTTAGATATCCACCGGGTCGACTTCGAGCGACCATTTCGCCCGGGTCTTGATGCTGCGCAGCGCCGGCATCCACCCCTTTAAGAAGGCCTGGAGGGCCGGCCGCGACGCCGATTCGACGAGAAGCTGGGCGCGCTCGACATTTGCAACGCGCGTGATGGTCATGGGAATCGGGTCATTGACGGTAATGCCCGGATGATCGACGCAGGCGCTCGCCTGCTGCAGGAAATCGAGTGCGATCGGCAGTTCTCTTGCCTCGGCGCGCAGCAATGCCTGATACAGGAATGGCGGCAAGGCCGCGTGCGCCCGTTCCTCCAGCAACGACGCCGCGAAGCGGTCGTAATCATGCGCCATCACGGCGCGGTACAGCGGATGTTGCGGATAGCGTGTCTGGATCAGCACCTCGCTGGCGCTTCCGCTTTCCTTTCGCGCCACGCGTCCGGCGCGTCCGGCCACCTGCATCAGTTGCGCGAACAGACGTTCGGCCGCGCGATAGTCGTGCGAGAAAAGCGCGGTGTCGGGATTCAGCACACCGACCAGCGTGAGATTGCGGAAATCATGTCCCTTCGCAACCATCTGTGTGCCGATCAGGATATCGACGTCGCCTCTGTGTACGCTGTCGAACGCGGCCTGGGCGCTACCCTTGAGGCGGGTCGAGTCGGCGTCGATGCGCATGATGCGCGCCGCGGGAAACGCTTGCTGCAGTCCCTCCTCTACCCGCTGCGTGCCGCGTCCCATCGGTTGCAGGTCGACGTTGCCGCAGGTGGGGCAGGAGCGCGGGATCCGCTGTTCCAGGCTGCACTGATGGCACCGCAGCCGGTACTCAGGCTTGTGCAGCACCATGAATGCGGTACAGCGCGGGCAGTTGCTGACCCATCCGCAGGCGTCGCAGGCGATCACGGGAGCGTAGCCGCGCCGGTTCAGGAACAGCAGCGATTGCTCGCCTCGCTCCAGCCGGTATTTCAACGCGGTGACCAGGGTTGAGGTAAGGCCGCCCGCCGGCTTGTCCTTTTCCATGTCGATCAGCCGTACTGCGGGCAGTATTGCATTCTCCACCGCGCGCCGCCGCAGCTCGAGCTTGCGATAGCGTCCCGATTGAGCGTGATGCCATGTTTCCAGCGAGGGTGTCGCCGAGCCCAGCACGATCGGAATGGATAGCTGGCGGGCGCGCCAGACGGCGAGGTCGCGCGCGGAATAGCGCAGTCCTTCCTGCTGCTTGTACGACGGATCGTGCTCCTCGTCGATGATGATGAGTTTCAGATGCGGCAGCGAGGCAAGGATGGCCAGCCGCGTCCCGAGAATGATGCGGGCCCGGCCCAAATGCGCCGACAGCCAGTTTGCGAGCCGCTCGCCTTCGCTGAGGCCGCTGTGCAGTGTGGCGACTTCGATACCGGGAAAGCGCATCGAAATATTGTTCTCCAGCTGCGGAGTCAGATTGATCTCGGGCACCAGGATCAGTACCTGGGCAGGCATTTGAAGCTGTGCGCTGCGCGCAATGATTCGCGCCGCCGCCTGCATGTAGACTTCGGTCTTTCCGCTTCCTGTGACGCCGTACAGCAGGAAGGGCGCGAATTCTTGCCGAGCGGCGATGCTTTCGGCTGCTTCGAGCTGGTCCGGATTGAGGTCGGGTGAGTTGGCTGGCGTTGCATCATGGGCGGCTTCCGTCTTGGCGAATTTTTTGAGCGCGCGGTCGAGCGAGGTGGGTTTTACGGCGCGCAGATTCTTCGGCAGCCCCGGGATGGCGACTTCACCGAGCGGACGCTGATAATAGTCTGCGGCGAAGGCGCATAAGGCCAGCCATTGGGCGGATAGCGGCGGCAGCTGGATGCGTATGGTCAATGCCTGCTTCAGCTTGTCTTCCTGTACCTCGGTCGTGTCGTTCACCGCGACGATCACGCCAACGACTTCGCGTGAGCCAAAGGGCACAACCGCGAGTTGCCCCGGTACCGGCTCGATAGAGTTATCGGGACCGGGGATCCAAACATAGTCAAAACAGGTATCGAGTGGGGTATCTAGTGCAACTCTGAGGATTTGGCGTGTCACGAAGTTAAAGTAAACCTTAAAAGTATGCGCTAAGCACCCGATTCAAAAGCCCTTTTCAGACTATCCACAAGGCTGTGGATAACTTTGTGGATAGACGGGCGTTGACAGAAGCTAAGATTTCTGGCTAAGCAGTCCCGGAAGAAGTTCCCTGCCATTGAAAAAATATTTTTATATTAAATTCAGTAGCTTAGAAGCTGCTAAAACATATTGGCAAAATTGTGAGCCGGTTTGCGATTCTTCCTGGCCATCTGGGAAGTCAGCGATTTTTGTGAATAAGTCGACAGCGCATGCTCTTGGCTGTGCCGATTTTTTTACATGCCACCGATATCCCTGATGTTGCGCAAATGTGAAAAATTGCTTTGAAGACACCCAGGTCGGGTCTCACGTCGGTTATTTGCCGAAAAGCACGTTTTCGTTGTTAGTGTACTTAATGTAAATCTTAACATTCCACTGTAACCATACGATTCATAAGTACTTTTTTACCTATCCACAAATGCTGTGGATAACTTTGTGGATAATCATAGCTTGACAAGCGCCAACCCTAGCACCCACGGGGCTTTTTATAAATTGTCGATTGATTGAGCAAAAATTAAATCGTTTAAAATCAACGACTTGAAAACCCTTAGTGCGCAACAGAAAATTGCGCCAAAATATTTTTCTGCTGCCTCGCACAAGAGAAAATTTGTGAATAAGCCGATTAAGGTTTGACAGTTTCAGTCGCACGCAGTATGCAATCAGGCAAGTTGAATGCGCTTGGCGGCATCATGTTAAGCCGCGGATTTTACGGCTTGCTTCGTGCACGGCTTGCACCATGACCGCGACGGCCTCGGGAGGGGTGAATTGGGAAATGCCATGTCCGAGGTTGAACACGTGGCCGGATCCTGCGCCGGGAGTACCGAATGAGTCGATTACCCTGGTGACTTCCGCCCGAATCTGATCCGGGCCTGAGAACAGGACAACGGGATCGAGATTGCCTTGAAGGGCGACGCGATCGCCGACGCGGGCGCGAGCCTGGGCCAGGTTGACGGTCCAATCCAGGCCCACCGCATCGGTGCCGATGCTGGCGATCTGTTCCAGCCATATGCCTCCGCCTTTGGTGAAGACGATGGAAGGAATGCGGACGCCATCCTTTTCGGTTTTCAGGCGGCCCACGACTTCCCGCATGTAATTCAGCGAAAACTGCTGGTAGGCGCCGTCGGCCAGCGCCCCGCCCCAGGTATCGAAGATCATGACCGCCTGCGCGCCGGCGTCGATCTGGGCATTCAGGTAATCGGCGACGGCTGCGGCATTCGTCCTCAGGATGTGATGCATGAGATCCGGGCGGTTGTAGAGCATGGTCTTGACCGTGCGGAAGTCGTCCGAGCCGCCGCCCTCCACCATGTAGCAGGCCAGCGTCCACGGGCTTCCGGAAAAGCCGATCAGTGGCACGCGTCCGTTCAGCGCGGTGCGGATCTGCGTCACCGCATCGAACACGTATTGCAGGCTGCCGGGCGCAGGCGCCTGCAGGCCAAGGACCGCCTTCTCGTCACGCAGCGGACGCCGGAACTTCGGCCCCTCGCCTTCTTCGAAATGCAGACCGAGGCCCATGGCGTCGGGCACCGTGAGGATGTCCGAGAACAGGATGGCCGCATCGAGCGGATAGCGATCGAGGGGCTGGAGCGTGACCTCGGTGGCGTAGTCCGGATTTTTGGCGAGGCCGAGGAAGGAACCGGCGCGCTGGCGCGTTGCGCGGTATTCAGGCAGATAACGGCCGGCCTGCCGCATAAGCCAGGTCGGTGTGTATTCGGTGGGCTGACGCAGAAGCGCGCGCAGAAAGGTATCGTTTTTGAGCGGTGTGAATGTGGGTGGCATGACGGGCTTTCAGTGAGTCCGACATTATCGCCCAAGGGCGGTGCGCGAGGCGAATATCAGTTGGACTGCGCGGATTGCCGAGCCGCTGCTATCTGTGTTGTTCGCTAGTGCGGCTTGAGCAGGCTGGCGGGAAATTCCTGGTCCGCGATATTGCGTATGTAGGCGGAGAAATCCGGATCCTCGCCGCGTAGCAGTTGCGGCAGCAGGGAAAAGAAATCTTCCCGCCGGCACCACTCCCGCATGTAGTCGTCCCACGAGTTCCAGCGCTTCAGTGCGACGCCCTTGAGGTCGGGCTCATAGGCGACGATGTAGGCGCGTTCGAACAGCGCGATCAGCATTTCGAAGATGATCAGGGCGCGTTCCCGCTGCTCTACGCTGAAAGCGGTCTTGGCGGTGCTGCTGCGCAGTTGCAGATCGGGGTTGTTCAGGACGATTTTCAGAAAATCGTTATAGGCGTCCTGCAGCAACTGGTAGGCTTCTTCATCTTCCGAGTCCCGTTCCTTGCGCTGCTCGTACAGAAAAAGAAAGATGGCGAACGGCAGGGCGAATACCGTCACGATGTAACTGGCGAGTTCCCAGAAGTCGCGATGTGCAAGCAGGCTCATGTGACCCAGACCGCTCAGCGCCGCATATGGCGCGCATGCTCGATCTTCAGGCACTTGTCCATCACGACCACAAGACCGGCCGCTTCAGCGCGGGATGCGGCCGCTTCATTGACGATACCGAGCTGCATCCAGAGGCAACGCGCGGCGATCTGGATGGCTTCTTCGGTAATCGACATGATGTGCTCCGGCCTTCGGAAACAGTCCACCAGGTCGATTGCGACGCCTTCGTCCGACAGTTTGCGCGCGGCCTGGGTCAGCGTGGCATGGCAATGCTCGCCGAGAATCTCGGTGCCGGCGTAAGTCGGATTGATGGGAATGATGCGGTAGCCCTGTGCCTGCAGATATGCGGCGACTTCGTGGCTGTCGCGATGGGGATTCGCGGAAAGGCCAACGACCGCGATCGTCCGGCAATCGGAAAGCAAGGCGGGTATCGACGCTGTCGCATTGGTCATTGCATGCTCGCGGAAGAAAAATACGAAAGGCAGCCGAGGCTGCCTTTCATTGTAATGCAAGTGCTGCAAGAACCCGTTAAGGGGCTTTTTAGTGCTTCTGACGCAGCTTCTGGATCGCCTGCAACTGCGCGATCGCGACAGCCAGTTCGGCCTG
>JAQGLQ010000535.1 GCA_028292785.1 Noviherbaspirillum sp.
GTAATGAAATGGACGGCGCAGCATGGAATAAATGCAATGCATGTCTCACTGTCCAGTGAGACGTTACATTGCATCATAGGTTCATTAAGGCAGGGCAAGCGGAGCATGCGGAACTGCAATGCGCGAAATTGGCATGATCTTGAATGCCGGAAAAATTGCACAAGGCAATATAAGTAGGAAAGCGCGGGCAGCGTCTGCCAACGGCGCATTCCAGCAATTTCACTACACGCGAATGCCGAACTGCCTGCCCAGCATGCGTGCGATGACCGCCACCCCTAAAGTCAAAAACACCACGATCATCCCTACCACCGATGCCACCTCATAACGTCCGTCGACCATGTAGTCGAGTTGCAGCAGCGCCAGCGGCCGGTTGTCGTTGGATGCCAGCACCGCGATGTTGGCGACGTTGCGCGAGGCCGAGATGAAGGTCAGCGTGCCGACCGACAGCAACACCGGCGCCAGGATCGGCATGATGATGCGGCGGAAGGTGTAGAGCCACGAGCCGCCGGCGACCGCTGAGGCTTCCTCCAGCTCTCTGCCGAGTTGCACCATGTTGGTCTTGATCAGCTGCACGCCCGCGGTCATGCCGTTGATCAGCAGCGCGATGATCAGCACGAAAATGGTGCCGTACAGCGGCCGGAACAGGGTGGTGCCGAGGAACATCCAGAGCATCCCGAGACCGAGGATCATGCCGGGAATGGTGGCCGGGACCCAGGTCAGAAAGTCGAGCACGCCGCGTGCCGCGAACTTGGTGCGTACCGAGATATAGGCGAGCAGCGCGTAGAACAGCATGCCGATCAGCGCCGTGCCGCCGGCGAGCTTGATGGTGTTCCACACCGAGCTGATGAAGATCGGATCGTGCCAGATCTTGGTCCAGTGCCCTGTCGTCCATACCTGGTCGATATTGAAAAAGCCGAACAGCGTCATGCAGGTGCCGACCAGCACGAAGATCAGCGGCACAACGGTGAGGATCATGCAGAATCCGAACACCAGGGCGAACGCCGGCCAGCGCAGCGCTCCCAGGCGCAGGCGATTGGCCTTGAAGTGGCTGGTGACGGTAACGAAGCTGCGCCTCGAATTCAGATACTGCTGCAACAGGATCAGCGGTGTCATGAAGATCAGGATGCTCATGCCGAGCACCATCGCCGCGCCGAATCTCGGCTGAGTGTCGTTCACCAGTTCATAGATCTTGGTGCTGAACACATGGAACTTGATCTGCGGCCCCAGCACCCGCTCCACCTCGAAGGTTTCGAACATGTGGATCAGCAGGATGATCAGCGTCACCAGGATGGCCGGCGTCATCACCGGAATCACGATGCGCCGCAGAGTGGCGAAAGGACTGGTGCCGGAAATGCGTGACGCTTCCTCCAGCGAGGAATCCATGTTGCGGAAGGCCGGCCCGAGAAAGATGTAGGTTGCCGATGTGCCGCGCCCCACCACGTGGCAGAACACGATGCCCCAGAAGGTGTAGATATTGAAAGGCCGCCCCAGGCCGAGCTTCTCGAACAGCACGTTGACCAGGCCGAAGCCCGGATCGAGCAGCATGATCCAGCCGAGCAGCATCGGCAGCGTCGGCAGAAAGAACGCCAGCCACAGGAAGAAATCGAGCATGTTCCGGCCCGGCAGGTCGGTGCGCGTCATCAGCCAGGTGATCACGACGCCGACCGGGAGCACGATCAGCTGCGTGGTGAACACTACCTTGAAGGTGTTGACGATCGCCTGCACCGTGCCCGGCTGCGACCAGGCTTGCCGCCAGCTGTCGAGCGTCAATAGCAATGCGCCGTCCGGCGACGACACCACAAAGCTGTTGAACAGGAGCAGGCCCATCGGATACACCACCAGCACCATGACGATCAGCAGCATGGCCCAGTAGAAAGCCGAGAGCCCGCTGAACCGGAAGCCGGGGCGACGGGCGGCCAGCACCGGCGCGGTCATTGTCTCTGCCATACCGAAATTTCCTCCGGGGGAAAGTAAAGGGAAATCTTCTGCCCTTCTTTCAGGACCTGGTTGCGCGGCGTGTACACCATCACTGCCTGCTCGCCGATTTTCACATGGCATTCGAAGCGGTCGCCGATGAACAGTACCGCATCGACCTCGCCTTCCAGACAGTTGACGCCGTCGCCAATGCCGCGCGGATCGACCACGATATCCTCGGGCCGGACCGCGACGCAGATGTTTTTTCCGTTGTGGCCGGCGGGAACGTGGTTGTTTCTGGTGACGAGGCAGCGGCCGTTCATGCCGGGCACCGACACCGTGATCTCATTGTCGGCGGCGACCTGCTGGATCTGCACCTGGATCGATGCGCTCCTGCCGATGAAATCCTTGACGAACAGCGTCGATGGCGATTCGTACAATTGCTTGGGCGTGCCGATCTGATTTGCCTTACCCTGGTTCATGACCACGATGCGGTCCGACAGGCACAGCGCTTCGAGCTGGTCGTGGGTCACCAGGATGACGGTGACGCCGACCCGTCGCTGCAACAGTTTCAGTTCCACGCGCATCTGTTCGCGCAGCTTGGAATCGAGATTGCTGAACGGCTCGTCAAGCAGCAGCACTTCCGGTTCGTATACCAGCGCGCGCGCCAGCGCGACGCGCTGCTGCTGGCCGCCGCTGAGCGCCGGACCTGCGCGGTTTTCCTTGCCCTGCAGGCCGACCAGCTCGAGGATCTGCATCACGCGCGAGCGGATCTCGGCTTCCGGCACGCGGCGCGTGCGCAGCGGATAGGCGACGGTCTCGAATACCGTGAGATGCGGCCAGATGGCATAGGACTGGAACACCATGCCCATGCGCCGCTTGTGGGACGGCACGGCGATGTCATGCGCGGGCGAGGCGAGCATTTCATCGCGCAGGCGTATCCGGCCCTGGTCGGGCTGTTCGAGGCCGGCGATCATGCGCAGGGTGGTGGTCTTGCCGCAGCCGCTGGGACCGAGCAGGGTGAAGATCTCGCCCTTTCTGATTTCCAGCGATAAGCCATCGACTGCCTTGCTGCCCCCGGGGAATACCTTGTGCACGTCTTCCAGGGTCACGATATTTTCTTGATGCATTGTTCGGAATCTCCTCCAATTGAACCTGGCCGCTGTTGAATCGCGTTTTGTTTTTACTTGTTGCGAGTGCGCGGCGACTACCGAACTCCTTCCCTCTGGCAGGGGAAGGAGTCTTCAAGACGACTATTTCTCGATCGAGGCGCTGCGCGAAACCGGGATCGCTTGATGCCGCCAGCGCTTGATGAGCTCGGTCCACGAAGCACTTTCAGCCTTCCCGTTCTCGCGTTTCAGAAACTCCGCCAGCGCCTTCAACCGCGCCCCGCTCGACCCCTCGGTCGCTTCCGCTGCCGCGTCTCGTGCGGCGTGGTCAAGCTTATTGCGCAGTTCCCCGAGATGCAGTTCCAGTATCTCCAGCCGCTCTTGCGCATCCGGCAGCGACAGCGGAATCAGTGCGCCAAAGCGCCCCGGCTGCAACAGCGCATCGTCCACCAGATCGAGCCGGTTGGTGGCCGCGATCACGGTCACCAGCCCGCCATCCTGCAGCTCGTCGAGCTCCGACAGCAGCTGATGCACCACGCGCTCGGTGGTCCAGCTTCCGGTGCCGCGCCCGCGCACCGGCGCGATCGCATCGAGCTGATCGAAGAACACCAGGCTGGGCGCAAGTTCGCGCGCGAGCTTGAAGACATGACGCACCGATTCCTCCGACTCGCCCAGCCATTTGCTGAACAGTTCGGCGCCGTTGACCACGATCAGGTTCACGCCCGCTTCTTTCGCCACCGCCTTGGCGAGCATGGTCTTGCCGGTGCCCGAAGGACCGTGCAGCAGCACGCCGCCGGCCGCTTCGCCGGCGCGCAGGGGAACCACCAGCGCGGCTTCCATCTGCGCCTTGACCTGGTCCAGTCCGGCTATCCTTTCGAAGCCGTGATCGGGCACCACTGCCAGCGTCGCGCGCGCCGCCGACGGCCGGCACTGGCGCCGCGCCGCGATCACATCCTCGCGCCGCACCCGCAGGTGCTCCGCATCCCACTGGCTGGGCGAACGCCCCGGCGGGAAATGGCGGCGCAGCGCCATCAATCCTGCCGTGCGGCACAGCGCCATCAGGTCGGCGCCGACGAAGCCGGG
>JAQGLQ010000549.1 GCA_028292785.1 Noviherbaspirillum sp.
CTGACCATGGGATTTGTGACCGTCAACATGATGCAGGGCGAGCGCCAGGCCTTGCAGAATGATGCGCAGCGCGTGGCCCTGCTGCTGCAGCTTGCGCGCGACGAAGCCATCGTGCGCAACCGGCCGATCGCGTTCGAGGCCGACAGCGAACGTTACCGTTTCCTGGTGCGCGACGGCTCCAGCTGGACGGCGCTGTCGCAGGAAGAGTTGCTGCGCGAACGCGAATTCAACCGGACGCCGGTCACCTTGTCGATCTCGCCGGCGAATGTCGCGGAATCGAATCCGCTGCGCATCGTATTCGGTCGCGAACCGGTGGACAAGGCGTTCGTGCTGACGCTCGCGACCGGCGAATCGAGCGTTGCGATCCGCGCCGACGGGATCGGTCACTTCGTCATCGAATGACATGAAGCACCACCGCTATTCACCACCATCGCGCAGCTACCGGACCGACCGGGGATTCACCCTGCTCGAGGTGCTTGTCGCGCTGGTGATCGTCGGCACGGCGCTTGGCTCCAGCCTGCGCGCGGTCGGCAGCCTGACCCAGAACAGCAGCGCGCTGCGCAGTTCGATGATGGCCACCTGGTCCGCCGAAAACCGGCTGGCCCAGATCCGGCTGGCGCGTGAATTTCCGCCGTTCGGCAAACGTTCGTTCGCATGTCCGCAAGGCGAGCTGCAACTGAGCTGTGAAGAGGAAGTGCTTGCAACGCCGAACCCATTCTTTCGCCGGGTCGAAGTGAGCGTATTCGACGCGGAAAATCCCGAGCGCCGGATTATCAAGCTGGCGCAAATCGTGCCGGGGGCGTAACCGCCATGAACCCGATCCGCAAGCGACGATGCCCCGTTCCCGGCAGGAAGCGCGGCTTTACCCTGGTCGAGCTGCTGGTCGCGATCAGCGTTCTCGCCATGATCGCCGTGCTCGGCTGGCGCGGGCTCGACAGCATCGGCCGCGCCCGGGTTGCGCTGAACGCGGACCTCGGCCAGACGCGCGGCCTGCAGCTGGCGTTCGCGCAGATGCAAAGCGATGCATCGCATATCGCGAAGGCCGAAAGCATAGGCGGGCGCGTCACGCTGGATGTACAGCCGGGGAGGTTGACCCTGATCCGCGATGTATTCGCGGATAATCAGCCGTCGCGGGTGCAAGTGGTCGGTTACCGCCTGACCGATGGCTTGCTCACACGACGCGAGTCGATCGCCACCCGCGATTTGACGGCGCTGGACTCGTCCTGGACGAGCGTGCTCGCCGATACCGACACGGAAGCCGCCCAGCCGGTGGTGCTGCAGTCGGGCGTCAGCCAGATGGCGATGCGCACCTGGGTCGATGACGGCGCGGGTTGGCGCACCGGGACCAATGCCGCGGGCCCCGCGACGCAGGGCTCGCCATCGGGGCTGACCGGAACCACGGCTGCCCGGCAGACCAGGACCAATGGACTCGAAGTGACCTTGAGCTTGCAGGATAGGCCGGCCAGCCTGGTCAAGATTTTCCTGCTGGGAGCGATATGATGCGGCGCGCGTCGCTATCGAGGCAGCGCGGCGTGGCGGTGATCACCGCGCTGTTGCTGACGACGCTGGCCATCACCATCGTCGCCAGCCTGTTCTGGCAGCAGCAGGTGCAGGTGCGCTCGATCGAAAACCAGCGGCTGCAATTGCAGAAGCAATGGATACTGCGCGGCGCGCTCGACTGGACACGGTTGATCCTGCGTGAAGACGAGAAGTATTCGCCAGGGCTCGACCATCTCGGGGAGCCGTGGGCGGTATCGCTGGCGGAAACCCGGCTCGACCAGTACGTCGAAAATGGCCAGGCCGACGCCGGTGTATCGGACGCCGCCATTTCCGGCAGCATCGTCGATGCGCAGTCGCGCTTCAACCTGGCCAATCTGGCGTCGAATGGCACAATCGATCCGAAGCAGGTCGCCGTGTTCGCCCGTCTGCTGACGAATCTTCAGCTCAACCCGAGTCTGGCGCAGGCGACGGCCGGCGTGGTGGCGGCGGCGCAAGCCAAACCGGCCACGCCGCCGGCGGGTGCAGGCACCGGCACTGGTACCCGCGGCGTCAGTACGGTCGCGTCCGCCGATGCGCAAAAGGTGTTGCGGATCGAGCATGTCGACGATTTGCTCGCCGTGCCGGGTTTTACGCCGGAAGCAATGGCGAAGCTGAAAGATTTCGTTATCGTATTATTGCCCGGACCGACGCCGATCAACGTGAACACCGCACCACCGGAGGTGCTGGCGGCGGCAGTTGATACACTGTCGGTGTCTGAAGCGACCGCGCTGATTGCCGGCAGGGAGAAAACATGGTTCAAGAACACGAACGAGTTCATTAAAATCCTGCCGGCGGGAAAGACACCGTCGGTAGCGATCGTAGTAGGAACAAGTTACTTCCTGGTTAATGGCAATGTGCGGCTCAACCGCGCCGCGCTGGAGATGCAGGCATTAATCAAGCGCACTCCTAATAACGGACGGCCGGTCACCGACATTGTCTGGATTCGAGAAAACTAATAACCGATATCGAAAACGGGTTACCTTGAGCACACTTTACATACGATTGCCATCCCGGGCCACGGCCGACAGCGCCGATGCCGGCACGCCTTTGTACTGCCAGTTCGCGGTCGCGGCGGACCGCGGCAACCTCGAGCGCGACGGCATGGCGGCTTTATCCGATATGTCGGAACTGGTCAGCCGGGCACGCCGCGTGGTCCTGATCCTGGCCGCCAGCGACGTCACCCTGCTGCGCGTCAAGGTGCCGCCGATGTCAGCGGCCAGATTGCGGGCGGCGCTGCCCAACATGGTGGAAGACCAGCTGATGAGCGACCCGGCCGAAAACGTCGTGGTGCCGGGCGATTCGCGCGACGATCTGCGCACGGTTGGGGTGGTTCATCGCGGCTGGCTCGAATTATTGAGCCGCTCCCTGGTCTCGCTCGGGGCTCGCAGCCTATCGGCGGTGCCGGCGCAGCTCTGTCTGCCAGTCCAATCCGGAGCGGCGGTCGCCGCGGCCGTCGAATACGGCGTCGATGCCGATATCGCGATACGCCTGTCGGAACAGGAAGGCGCCGGTTTGCCGATCGCGGCGGATCAGCCGGAACTGGTGGCGATGGAAGTCGTCCAGGCGCTGTGCGCGATGGTGCCGCAGGCGCCGATCGAGCTGTATGTCCAGCAGGGGCGGACGCACCATTACCAGGATGCGATCGGCATGGTGCCGGCCGCGCAGGACCGGGTCACGGTACATGCGGATAGCTGGGCGCGCTGGATCGCGGGAGCGGAAAGAACTTCGCTCGACCTGATCACTGGCATGGGGGCGAGCGCCGGGCCGCAAATGAACTGGCGCCCATGGCGCTGGCCGTTCGCCCTCGCCGCAGGCCTCCTGATCGTCAATGCGATCGGCCTGAATGTCGACTGGTTGCGGGCCAAGCGCGACGCCGAAGCCATGCGCGCGGGCATGGTCCAGACATACAGGGCCGCTTTCCCGAAAGACCCGGTGGTGATCGACCCGGTCGCGCAGTTGCGGCAGAAAATCGCGGCCGGGCAACGTGATTCGGGCCAGCTTGCCCCGGACGATTTCCTCGCGCTGGCGGCGGCTTTCGGCGAAGCATGGGCAAGCGCCGGACAAGGCCCGCAATCCATTGCCGGCCTTGAGTATCGCGACCGCGGCCTGTCGATCAAGCTCAAGCCCGGCAGCAATGCGCCGGTGGATCGGCTCAAAGCGGCGCTGGGCAGCCGCAACCTCATGATCACGCAAGCGGGCGCGAATGTGCTGCAGATACGGAGCGCCAAATGAATGCAAGCGGAAAGATAAGCGGCCTGAAAAACACGGCATCGTCCTTCTGGGCCGAACGCAATCAGCGGGAACGCACGATGCTCGTCGCGGCGATGATCGTGATCGTCGCCGGCCTGTTTTATGTGCTGTTGATCGACCCGGCCGTCAGCGGGCGCAAGGACCTTGAACAAAGACTGCCGGTCCTGCGTCAGCAGGCGGCGGAAGTGCAGGCGATGGCCAGGGAAGCTTCCGGGCTTGCCGGCAAGTCGTCGGCCGCGCCGGCCGTCGTCCTGACGCGGGAAAGCCTGGAGGCTTCGCTGGCGCGCAAGGGGCTCAAGCCGCAGAGCGTGGTGCTGGCGGGCGACTCCGTGAAAGTGCAACTGAACGCGGCTTCGTTCGCCGGCATGGTGGACTGGCTTGAAGAAATGCGGCGCACCGCGCGGGTGTCGGTGCTGGATGCCAGCGTCGAAACCCAGACTCAGCCGGACACCATCAATGCAACGCTGACGCTGCGGCAGCAGAAAAGCGAATGACGGAAATCACGATTGCAGCATGGCCGACAGGCATTACGGTGTATAAGGGCCAGAGGGAGAGCAAGTGCGACGCATCATAGTATGGTTGCTGGCGGGGGCAGGTGCGGTTGCATTGACGCTGATTGCATTTTTGCCGGCGGCGTGGATGGCGCCTCTGGTCGAGGCGCAGACCGGCGGGCGGATCACGTTGGGCGACGCGCAGGGGACACTGTGGCGGGGTTCGGCTTTCATCGGCGGCGCGCCGAGCGGAGCAGACCCGGTGACGCCACTACTGCCGGGACGCTTTTCATGGCGCTTGTCGCCGATGTTGATGCTGGGGCAGGTCGACGCCGACCTGGAAAACCCCGCCGCGGTATCTCAGCCTATCCGCGTGACAGGCAGCTGGTATGAATGGCTGGTCGGCGCGTCGTCGATATCCCTGCCGGCCGAGCGGCTGGCCGGACTCGGGGCGCCATTGAACACGATACAGCCGTCGGGCCGCATGCAACTGTCATGGACGCCGTTGCAGCTGGCGCGCCAGGGCCGGCAGATAGCGCTGACCGGGTCGGTCACCTTGCAGATGGACGACATTGCCTCGCGTCTGTCACCGATCAAGCCTCTGGGGGCCTATCAGCTGATAATGGATTGGCGCGGGCAACAGGCGCAACTGGTTTTGAAGACGGTCAAGGGGCCGATGCTGCTCAGCGGCACCGGCAGCCTGACGAACGGTCGCTTTCAGTTTTCGGGGAAGGCGGAAGCAGAAGAAGGACAGGAAGAAAAGTTGGCAAATTTTCTGAATTTGCTGGGACAACGCCGCCGGGAAGGCGACAGAAATGTCATCGCGCTAGAGTTCAAATGAGAAAAAATCAAACAGCAAACACATTAAAGACCACATCGGACTGGCGCCGCCTGGGCGCGGCCGCCATGCTGGTGTGCGCCATGAGAGGCATCGTGCCGGCCCATTCCCAGGACCCCTCCGCGTATCAGGCAACTCTCAATTTCGTCGGCGCGGACATCGAATCGGTGATCAAGGCGATCGGCCATTACACGGGCAACACCTTCATCGTCGATCCGCGCGTCAAGGGCACCATCAATGTCGTCACCGAAAAGCCCGTCAGCAAGGCGCAGGCGCTC
>JAQGLQ010000554.1 GCA_028292785.1 Noviherbaspirillum sp.
CGCAGCTTCAGGCGCGGCGACGTGCCGGTTACGCTGATTCCCGGCGAAATGTCGGTGATGAAGTCGGACCGGGCCTTTTCCGAGGAAGTGAGCCTTACATTGTCGGTATACGTTTCGCGCACCGCAAGCGAGGGCGTCACGCGCCATTCGGCCGCGGACGCGTAGCGCGGAATCATCACCGCGGCAAGCGCAAATGCGGGTGCGAGAATGGATGAGAGTTTATGGCCTCCCTGCCATGATGGCGGTTTAATTGTAGTAAGAATAATAGCCATATTTTTGTGAGCCGGAGAATGCTTGAGACTTGTTATATACAAGGTTGATGTTGGGGCAGTCCTCAAGCTGCAATAGCGCATTCTTGACCGCGTTTTGGGTCGTCCTTTCCGCTTCCACGACCATCACGATCTGGCCCATCTGGCTTGCAAGGACACGCGCTTCGCTGGTCAGCAGCAGCGGCGGCGAGTCGAAGATGACAATCCGGTCGGCATAGCGGGTGGCGATCTCGTCCAGCAGCCGGCTCATAGCCTGACTCGCTAGCAGTTCGGTTGCGTGGCGGTGGCTGGTGCCAGCGGGCAGAATGCTCAATCCGTCGATATTCGTCCTGAGCATGACGTCCGCCACATGCACATCACGTTCCAGCAGAAGGTCCATCAGACCTGCATGCGCGGGCTTGAGGCCGAGACCGCTCAGCACCGAAGGCCGCGCCACGTCGGCATCGATCAGCAGCACCGTGCGATCCACCTCGGTAGCGATGCTCATGGCAAGGTTGGTCGCGCAAAAAGTCTTGCCTTCTCCCGGCAGCGAACTCGTCACCATGATGAGGTTGCTATGCTTCCCCATGTCCCTGGTGGGCGACAGGACATGATCAAGAAGGGTGCGCTTGATCGCCCTGAATTCTTCGGCAACCGCGCTCCTGCCCACGTCTGGCGTGACCATGCCGAGGCTGCGCAATTTTTCCAGATCCAGCTCTACCCGTTTCGATTGGGATCTTGGGGAATTGAGCAGCGCCTGTTCCACCGCTGGCGGTGCCGGCGGGAGCGGCGGCGCCGCTTGCGCTTTATCGGCATCGGCCGGGGCCTCATGCTTGGCCGCGCCAATCCTGCCGGCAGCTTTTTCGATAATGCCCACGTTTTCTCCCGAAAGTGTTTCGTCCAATGCCTGGGTTTTTACTTTTGAACCATCAGGTCTTGATTGCGGAATGCATGCGTTTCAAGGCCGCCAGACGGGCGGCAGGTCATCGCTATGCTTTTACGATCATCATGCCCAGCATTCCCCCGAAGGTCAGGATCAATGCCGTAAGAGCGGAGCCGAACGCGATGAGTCCCCGTTTCCGCCGCGATTTCTCCCTGTCCGTCCAATTCATGGAGACCGAGCCCAGGACGGGAAGTCCGGTTGCTTCCCGCAGCTGCGCGTGGCTCAGATAGGTCGGCCTGATCTGGCTGATGAGCAGGGCCACGCCCAATCCGGCGAACAATGCGCCGACGAATACCAGCGAAAACAGCCGTGGCCGATTAGGTCCGATCGCCTTTGAAGGCACCGTGGGCGGATCGATTATCCGGAAGGACATCATTTCGGTTGTCGCGCTCAAATTCCCCGACAGTTTTGCGGCTTCGCGGCTTGACACCAGTTTTTCGTAATTCGACTTGTTGATCTGGTAGTCCCGGTTAAGCTGCGCAAGCTCCGCTTCCACTTCGGGGACGGCGCCGCCTACCGCCTTCAGGCGCGCCACGCGGGCCGAATATTCATCGACCCGCGCCCGGATGGAGGCAACTCGTGCCTCGGCGTCCGACAAGGCAATCTTCAGTTGCTGCATCACCGGCGTGTAGTTCTTGCCGATGACGGTGCCCGCGTTGCCGCGCTGCTTTGCTTCCTGCCGTTTGCGTTCCTCGAGTTGATCGATCAATCTAATGGTTGTGGCGACATCGGGATGCTGATCCGTAAACTGCGTTCGTAACATGTCGAGATTCTTTTGCAATGCAGCGATTCGTGCGTCGAGCTCGGGATTGACGATGGCGGCCTGAGCCGGCGGCACCCCTTCGCCCTCCAAGATCGGCTCCTCGCCGGCGAGTTCGTTCTTGATCGAATTGCGCGCCTGCTCCGCCTCGGTCAGGGCGAGCTTCGCTTGACTGAGCAATTCCATCGACTCGGCAAGTTTCGCTCCATAGTCTCCTTCCTTGCCGGAAGTGAGGCTGCTGTGCTTCAGCCGGAACTCCTTCAGCGCGTTTTCGCCGGCGACGAGTTTTTGTTCATAAAGCTTGATTTGTTCGTCGATAAAGCGGACCGCATTATCGGAATCCTGCCTTTTATCGCCGAAGCTTCCTTCAATAAAAATCGTGAGCAGCGAATGCACGACGTTTTTTGCGAGCTTCGGATCGGCGTTGTTATATGAAATCGAATAGATGTCGTTGGTGACAGTCCCACTGATTCTGAGCTGATTCGCCAGGTCATTGACCAACGCTTCCCTTTCCGTGACGGAGTGAGCCTTGATATCAAGATCCGCCATCCGCATGACGCGCTCGATATTGGGCCGGCTTAATAATGTGCGGCTCATGATCGACACTTGCTGTTCCACGTCCGGGATGGTCGTCATCCCCGAAAGGATCGGTTTCAGGATGGACTGGGTGTCGACAAATACGCGCGCCGAAGCCTGATAGTTATTTGGAAGCGTGTAGACGACCGCGCCTCCGCCGATCAGGATCGGAAATGCCACCGCGATCGAATACCATCGATACTTCCAGACTCCCTTCAAAAGGGCAGTGAGTTGGGCGATCAACTCATCCATTTTGTAGTACTCCTTATATGAAGCAGGCTTGACATTTCATTTCAGCAAAATTTTATTGCGCTAAACCAACTTTCGGTAATGATGAAGGGTCACAGTAGGTGAGTCAACTGAAGATTTCGCTCGTCCGGCTGACAGGTAGGGGTCAAAGCCGCGCTTCGCTCGCTTCATCTCGCTTGAAAAGGCTTAATATCGACTTATGTAACATTATGAGTTATAGATATCGTTCAGCGGAAAGAAAAATCATCAAATGCTTGCCTATGAGCATCTTTCCTATAAAATGTGAGTTGCCACCAGAAGTTACAACGCGACTGATTATTTCTTTGTCCATTGAAATGGCTTAAAGCAGTGGCCTTTTCCATTTAGGGAGCAATGATGAATTCTGTATTACATAACATGATGGCTAAAATTATCGGCCTCGTTGCGGCTGGCCTGGTCATCATGTTAGCCGGATGCGCGACGAAGTCCGATATTCCGGTCGTCCCGATGGATACACGGGCGCCTGCCCATGAATACCTGATCGGGCCGGGGGATATGGTTAATATCAATGTGTGGCGGAACCCCGAGGTTTCGCAAAGCGTGCCTGTCCGGCCGGACGGCAAGATTACTACGCCGCTGGTCGAAGATCTGCCGGCAAGCGGAAGAACCGCCACCCAACTGGCGCGCGACATCGAGAAAGTACTGGGGAAATACATACAGCAACCCGTGGTGACCGTCGTCGTGACGAATTTTGTCGGGCCTTATTCCGAACAGATCCGGGTGATCGGACAAGCTGCAAAACCGCAGGCCTTGCCTTATCGGGAACAGATGTCGTTGATGGATGTGATGATCGCGGTCGGCGGTCTGGCGGAATTCGCTGCCGGGAACAAGGCAAGCGTGGTGCGGACAGTCGATGGAAAACAGCAGAAAATCGAAGTGCGCTTGAATGATTTGATAAAAAAAGGCGATGTGTCCGCGAATATGCCAATGCGTCCTGGCGACGTGCTTATTATTCCCGAGAGCTTTTTTTAAAAAATGAATAAGGTTCAGGTTGCTCGCAAGCCTGTCGTTATTCTTTACACTCGATGAGTGCGACACGAGCGCGGGTTGCAGAATATAAATGATTCCGGATTCCAAGCCATTGATTTAATAAAATAAATTCTCATTTGGCATGTATTGGAATGAGTCTTGCTTTAACAGGCGAAAGGATCATCGGGTCGGGCCAGTATCGATCCCTTCGAATTGAGGCGAAGTCAGGTGCTGACTTGGCTTTCAACGAGACTAAAAAGACCATTATGGAACCAGACCAATTACCTGAAGATATGGCTTCCCGCGATGCGTCCGTCGACGCATCACGCAGGCGCTTCACGAGGGCAGGAATTGCTGTGTCAGGCGTCATGCTGACTTTGGCAAGTCGTCCGGTTTTGGGTACCGGCAATTATTCGACCAAATGCTGCAAGAGCCCGTCAGGTTGGCAGTCGGCCAACAAAAGCGCGACGGGCAAGCCGCCGGTTTGCGAAGGCAAGGCCCCAACTTACTGGAAGGATCGCAAGAACAGCTGGCCGGTCGATTGCAATCAGGAATTCAAGCGGCACTTCAGCTGCAACAGTTACGAAAGCTCGCGCTACGGCGATTGCTCGCTATACGAGCTTTGCTCGCTGAATTTCGCCTCGGACAGATTCCGCTCCAGCTACGAGTACAGTGCTTACGTCTCTTCATTCAATAACGAAAAGCTGAGGCTGTGCAGTCATATCGTTGCGGCTTATCTAAACGCGAGATCCGGATTTACCCCTTTTCTAAAAGAAGAAACCATCAGAGCGATGTTCACCGAATGCATCAATGGCGGCGGCTTTTCGCCGACCGCTGGCGTACGCTGGACTGTGGCCGAATGCATCGAATATCTGGCGGCCACTCAGGCCGCGATAATATGATGGTCGATTGGTGCCGGGTGGCCGTGACCTTCCTCGATTAACCGGAAATGAAGTGGCAACTGGTTGCCGCTCACGCGGTGAAGGTTCGTGCGTGGGACGATGAGCTAATCGTTTTCAATTACCTTTCCGGAGACACGCATTTGCTTGGCGATGCTGCCGCACACATTGTTGCTATCTTGCAACATTCGTCGGCAGATGACCGTATAATCGCTGCCGAGCTATGCCGGCGCATGGAGTTTGATCGCACCGACGAAGTTATTCCCGAAGTCGGACACATTCTCGCGGAACTCAAGGCGCTCAACCTCGTTGAAGAGGTCGCCTGATTTGAAGCTCTCCGAACTGACTTCCGCCGAGTTGAGAACGCAGCTCAGGGC
>JAQGLQ010000564.1 GCA_028292785.1 Noviherbaspirillum sp.
TCGCCATAAAGAACCAGCCCGTATTTTGACAGAGAAAAGAACTATGCACCCGAGGTGGCAAGCATGCGTAGTTCCGTGTGGAAAAGACTGTGCGTCCCCCATGTCCTTTGACGTGGGCGCGGCTTGCGGCGGCCTGAGATTGGGCATCCGCTTTTTTCATAATTCATCGTTCAATTTGATCGAGGTCTACCGTCGTACGCCTTTGAGACTTTGTCTCTTGTGGGGTGATGCCCACTAATCAATACTTGATTGTTGTACTCAGTCAGTTGTTACGGGCCGGGACATCAATCCATTCATAACCAGCGCTCAGATTCTTCTGGAGGAGATCATGAATCGCGTTTTAAACCAGCTCGGTTGGTTCGCGCTAGCCGTATTCGGCGCGTTCGCATTAGGCACTGTCGCACTGCATCGCGGCGAATCGATCAACGCGGTGTGGATCGTCGTGGCAGCGGTCTGCGTCTATCTGATCGCGTACCGGTTTTACAGTTTGTTCATCGCGCGTCGGGTATTGCAGCTCGATCCGACCCGCATGACGCCGGCGTACAAGTACAACGACGGCCTCGATTATGTGCCGACCAATAAGTACGTCCTGTTCGGTCACCACTTCGCAGCGATCGCGGGCGCCGGTCCGCTCGTCGGTCCCGTGCTCGCGGCGCAGATGGGATATCTGCCGGGAATGCTATGGATCCTGGCCGGCGTCGTCATCGCCGGTGCGGTGCAGGATTTCATGGTGCTGTTCATTTCCATGCGGCGCGATGGACGATCGCTGGGCGATCTGATCAAGTCGGAAATGGGAACCATACCCGGTGTGATCGCATTGTTCGGCACGTTCCTGATCATGGTGATCATCCTCGCGGTCCTTGCCCTGATCGTGGTGAAGGCGCTGGCCGAATCGCCTTGGGGCACATTTACCGTGGCGGCCACCATTCCCATCGCGATGCTGATGGGTATCTACATCCGCTTCATCCGGCCGGGACGCATCGGCGAGATATCGCTGGTCGGCTTCGTCCTGCTGATGCTCGCGATCATCGCTGGCCAGTATGTCCATGATGATCCAGTCCTGTCGGCGATGTTCACCTTCGACGGCAAGCAACTGACCTGGATGTTGATCGCTTACGGCTTCATTGCGTCGGTGCTGCCGGTGTGGCTGTTGCTGGCCCCGCGCGATTATCTGTCTACCTTCCTGAAGATCGGCACCATCGTCGCCCTCGCGATCGGCATCATCGTGGTGGCTCCGCACCTGAAAATGCCGGCGCTCACAAAGTTTGTCGATGGAACCGGCCCGGTGTGGTCTGGCAGCCTTTTTCCATTCCTGTTCATCACCATCGCCTGCGGCGCCGTATCCGGGTTTCATTCGCTGATTTCATCCGGCACCACACCTAAGCTGGTCGAGAATGAAATGCATACACGCTTCATCGGCTATGGCGGCATGCTGATGGAGTCCTTTGTCGCGATCATGGCGCTGGTTGCAGCCTGCTGCGTCGAGCCGGGCGTATATTTTGCGATGAACAGCCCCGGTGCGCTGATCGGTGCCACGCCTGAATCCGCGGCGCAGGCAATCTCGCAATGGGGCTTTTATGTCACACCCGACATGCTGACTGAAACCGCCAAGAACGTCGGCGAGAAGACGATTATTTCGCGTGCCGGCGGCGCTCCAACGCTCGCCGTAGGAATGGCGCAGATTTTATCAGGTGTGCTCGGCGGGAAACTGATGATGGCCTTCTGGTACCACTTCGCCATTCTGTTTGAAGCGCTGTTCATTCTTACCGCGGTCGACGCCGGAACGAGGGCGGGGCGCTTCATGCTGCAGGACCTCCTGGGCACCTTCGTCCCTTCGATGAAGCGCACCGATTCGCTGGTAGCAAGTCTGGTGGCTACCGCGCTGTGCGTCGGGGCATGGGGATATTTCCTGTACCAGGGCGTGGTCGACCCGCTGGGCGGAATCAACACCCTCTGGCCGCTGTTCGGCATCTCTAACCAGATGCTGGCGGGGATCGCATTGATCCTTGCAACGTGCGTGCTGTTCAAGATGAAGCGGGACCGCTATGCGTGGGTGACCATCGTGCCTACCATATGGCTGCTGATCTGCACCCTGGCGGCGGGATGGCAAAAGGTATTTTCCTCTGATCCGAAGGTAGGATTCCTGGCGCACGCCGAAAAATACAGCGCCGCAGCGGAAAAGGGGCTGCTGCTCGCGCCCGCGAAATCGCCCGACCAGATGCGGCAGATCATTTTCAACGACTATGTTGATGCCGCCCTGGCCGGACTATTCATTCTGGTCGTGGTGAGTGTGCTGGTATTCGGCATCAAAACCATTCTTGCCGCGCGCGGGCGATCGAAGCCCAGCGACAAGGAAACGCCGTTCGAGGCTTTGCCCAGCAATGCGATGCCGCAGGGTTGACAGGAGAGCACCATGTTTGAAGACATCGCAAAGGCGGGCCGCTACCTCAAGCAAAGCATGCGCCTGATGGTCGGCCTGCCGGAGTACAGCACTTACGTCGCGCACATGGAGGCAACGCATCCCGACCAGCCCTGCATGAGTTACGAGGAATTTTTCCTCGAACGGCAGCAGGCGCGGTATGGGGGCGATGGCAGGACAGGACGCTGTTGCTGAAAGCGCTGTGCCGATAACGCCGGTGGCGCACGGCGGTCGTGTTCTGCGCCACCCGCGTTACATAAAGAATGGTTCCTTTCAAGGTATAGTATGCCCGCGAAAAACAGGGTTGCCGATATAGCCATGACCGCTGTTCTCCCGGTATTGGAAAGGACA
>JAQGLQ010000568.1 GCA_028292785.1 Noviherbaspirillum sp.
AATGCGGAATGGCCCTATCTCAAGAGGCGCGCATGTCTGTGTACGAAAAATTGAAAGCCCTGAATATCGAATTGCCCGGCGTCGCCACGCCCGCTGCCGCCTATGTCATGCATGCGCAGACCGGCAACACGGTTTTCTTGTCCGGACATATTGCGAAGAAGGACGGCAAGCCTTGGGTGGGCCAGCTCGGCACGAACATGACGACCGAGGAAGGCAAGCTGGCCGCGCGCGCAATTGCGATCGATCTGATTGCGACGCTGCAGGCGGCCTGTGGCGGCGACCTCACGCGCGTCAAGCGTATCGTCAAGGTGATGAGCCTGGTCAACTCCAGCGGCGATTTCACGGAGCATCACCTGGTCACCAATGGCGCTTCCGAACTGCTGGCTGAAGTATTCGGCGAGCAGGGCAGGCATGCACGCTCCGCATTCGGCGTCGCGCAGATCCCGATGGGCGCGTGCGTCGAAATCGAACTGATCGCCGAAGTGGCGTAATCGCTGAAATCGCACCGCGCCGAATCGCGGTGCAGTCGTTAATGGAATGGAATGGGAATAGGAATGGCGTGGGCTCGCCATCGAACCCGTGCCATTCATCTCAAGAGCCAGGTATGAAAATCGAAAATCCAACCCCGATACAGTGGCAGTTTTCAGAACGCGCGCAGCAGCTGCAAAGTTCGGTCATCCGCGAAATCCTCAAGGTGACGGTAAGGCCGGAAATCATTTCCTTCGCAGGCGGATTGCCGTCGCCCGACACCTTCCCGGTTGACCGCATGCGTGCCGCGCACGACGCGGTGCTGTCGCGCCAAGGCAAGGTCGCGCTGCAATACGGCACCTCCGACGGCTACGCGCCGCTGCGCGAATGGATCGCCGAATCGCTGTCGCTCGATGGTGCGAAGATCCTGCCGGAGCAGGTGCTCATGGTGTCCGGCTCGCAGCAGGCGCTCGACCTGCTGGGCAAGGTATTGATCGATGAAGGCAGCAAGGTGCTGGTGGAGACACCGAGCTATCTCGGCGCATTGCAGGCTTTCTCCGTCTACCGGCCGCAGTTCGTTTCGGTGGAGACGGATGACTCCGGGCTGGTACCCGAGTCCGTCGCAGCCGTCGGCAAGAATGCCCGCCTGCTGTATGCGCTGCCGAACTTCCAGAACCCGACCGGTCGCAGCATGTCGCTCGACAGGCGCGTCGCCGTGGTGGAAGCCTGCGCGCGCCTCGGCTTGCCTCTGATCGAGGACGATCCCTATGGAGCGCTCAGCTATCGCGGCGAGCCGCAGGCCAAGCTGCTGACCATGAATCCCGGCGGCGTGATCCACATGGGTTCTTTCTCCAAGGTCCTGACCCCGGGCATCCGCCTGGGTTACGTGGTGGCCCCGGTGCCGCTGGCGCGCAAGCTCGAACAAGCCAAGCAGGCAGCCGATCTGCATACCGCGCAGCTGACGCAGATGGTGGTGTACGAGGTGATCAAGGACGGCTTCCTGAACGAACATGTGCCGACCATCCGCAAGCTGTATGCCGCGCAATGCGAAGCGATGCAGGCGGCGCTGTCCGAGTTTTTCCCGTCATCCGTCACATGGACCAGGCCGGAAGGCGGCATGTTCATCTGGGTGACGCTGCCCGAGCACATCGACAGCATGAAACTGCTCGAAGAAGCGGTCGCGCAAAACGTGGCCTTCGTTCCCGGCGAACCGTTCTATGCCACCTCGCCGGCGCGCAATAACCTGCGCCTGAGTTTCGTCACCGTTCCGCCGGCGAAGATCCGCGAGGGCATTGAGCGCCTTGGCAAGCTGATCGCGGCGAAGCTGTAGATTCAGCAGGGACAAGTATCGATGGTCATGCGCTCCGTGCGCCCGGGAGCAGACAAGTATTCGCTGCTCCCGGGCGCAGGTTTCGAACGGACGGAATAACGCAGGCTTATCGCACCGCCGTCAGCGCGTTCGGCTTCAGCTTGGTTCCTTCCAGCGACTTGCCCTTGCGCGCCCGCTTGCCGATGTAGGGCGACAGGCCGGAGGCGGAAAGCGGCAGCTCCTGGGGTTTGGCGCCGCGGCCCATTCCGGCCAGCACCACGCCTTTCTGGCTGATAGGCTGGGCGGCAAGCAGTTTTTCCTTGCTGTCCAGTTCCATCAGGATCACGCCGCGGCCACCGCCGGACAGGTGCTTGATCTCATCCATGCCGAATACCAGCAGCCGGCCTTTTTCGGACAAACAAGCAATCGCGCTGTCGTTGACGTCCACCGTACGCGGGGCGAGCGGCTCGTCGGTTTCCTCCAGCGTCATGAATGCCTTGCCGGCCTTGACACGGCTGGTCATGTCGCCGGCCTTCGCGGTAAAGCCGTAGCCTGCGGTGGAGGCGAGCAGCAGGGTGGTGTCAGCCGTTCCGACGAAGTAATGCACCAGCCGCGTGCCGCTCGCCAGTTCGACGAGCGTGGTAACCGGCACGCCATCGCCGCGCGCTCCCGGCAGGGAAGCGACCGGGACCGAATAAATACGTCCGTTGGTGCCGAACGCGAGCAGGCTGTCCACCGTCCGGCATTCGAAAGCGCCATACAGCGCATCGCCGGCCTTGAAGGTGAACTGGCCCGCATCATGGCCGTGCCCGCCACGGGCGCGCACCCAGCCTTTCTGCGAGATGACGACCGTCACCGGCTCATCGATCACCTTCTGTTCGATCACGGCTCGTTCCGCTGCCTCGATCAGCGTGCGTCGCGCATCGCCGAACTGCTTCGCGTCGGTTTCAATTTCCTTGATGACCAGCTTCTTCATCGACGCCGGGTTGTCGAGCAGGTCCTGCAGCACGACTCTTTCCTTGCGCAGCTCGGCCAGCTCCTGCTGGATCTTGATCGCCTCGAGCCGCGCGAGCTGGCGCAGGCGAATTTCGAGGATGTCTTCGGCCTGGCGGTCGGACAGTTTGAATGCCTGCATCAGCGCCGGCTTCGGCTCGTCCGCCTCCCGAATGATCCTGATCACCTTGTCGATATTGAGCAGCACCGCCTCGCGGCCTTCGAGGATATGGATGCGGTCATCGACTTTCTGCAGGCGGAACTGCGTTCTGCGGGTGATCGTCGCGAAGCGGAACTCGATCCATTCGCGCAGGATGTGGCCGAGGCCCTTCTGTCGTGGACGGCCATCGCCGCCGATCATTACGAGGTTGATCGAAGCGCCACTTTCCAGCGAAGTATGGGCCAGCAGGATGTTCATGAATTCCGTCTGGTCCTGGTTCTTCGATTTCGGCTCGAACACCAGGCGCACCGGCGCATCCTTGCCGGATTCGTCGCGTACCGTATCCAGCACCGACAGGATCATCTGCTTCAGCGCCAGCTGCTCGGGGCCGAGCGACTTCTTGCCGGTCTTTACTTTCGGGTTGGTCAGTTCCTCGATTTCCTCGAGCACCTTTTGCGATGATGTGCCGGGCGGGAGTTCGGTGATGACCACTTGCCACTGGCCGCGCGCCATGTCCTCGATCTTCCAGCGTGCGCGCACCTTCAGCGTGCCGCGGCCGGATTCGTACATTTCGGCGATCTGGCTGGCCGGCGTGATGATCTGCCCGCCGCCCGGGAAGTCGGGGCCCGGAATGTATTCCATCAATTCATTGTGCGTCAGCTTCGGGTTGCGGATCAGCGCCACCGCGGCCTTCGCGACTTCCGGCAGGTTATGCGACGGAATTTCGGTGGCCAGGCCGACCGCGATGCCCGATGCGCCGTTCAGCAGCACGAAAGGCAGGCGCGCCGGCAGCAGTTTCGGTTCCTCCGTGGAGCCGTCGTAATTCGGCTGGAAATCGACGGTGCCCATGTCGATTTCCTCCATCAGCAGTCTGGCGATCGGCGTGAGCCGCGCTTCGGTATAGCGCATCGCCGCCGCGCCATCGCCGTCGCGCGAACCGAAATTGCCTTGGCCATCGATCAGCGGGTAGCGCAGCGAAAAATCCTGGGCCATGCGCACCAGCGCGTCGTACACCGACTGATCGCCGTGCGGATGCAGCTTGCCCAGCACATCGCCGACCACGGCCGCGGACTTGCGCGGCTTGGCTGTCGAATTCAGGCCGAGCTCGTTCATCGCGTACAGGATGCGCCGCTGCACCGGCTTCTGTCCGTCCGACACATCGGGCAGGGCGCGGCCCTTGACAACCGAGATGGCGTAATCGAGATAGGCGCGTTCGGCGAAAGTCGCCAGCGTGAGGGTTTCGCCGTCGCCGGCTGGCATGTTCTCAAAAAGAGTGGCTTGTTCAGTCATTTCTCGTCAAAAAATTATTCAATTGTTGTCGACGGCATGGTGCTCTCCGCATCGGCGCCATTTCCGCCGCGAGGAAACGTTGCCGGAAGCCGCCCTCTGCCGCCTGCGAAGGGATGGAAGGCGCCGGCTCCGGGAATCGTGATGCGTATGCGCCTGGAGGGCGCGCCGGGGTCCTCCTCGATTCGCATGCCCTCGGCGATCGCGACCTTGACCGGCGCCGGTTTATACATCCGGTAGAACTCCGACACGATCTGCACATAGTTGCGTGTTTCGGGGTAGGGCGGAATCGTGTTCCTGTACTTCCGGACCGCCCCTTCGCCGGCGTTGTAGGAGGCAAGCACCAGGTGCGGTTCGGACGGAAACATTCGACGCAGGTCGCGCAGATAGCGCGCGCCAAGCCGTATGTTGATTTTCGGATCGGCAAGCTTCTGCGCGATGGTCTGCTTCCTGTCGCCCTGCAGGCCGTAGCGCTCGGCGGTGGCGGGCATGACCTGCATCAGCCCGATCGCGCCTTTCGGCGACACGGCATTCGGATTGAAGCCGGATTCGGCCGCCATCACCGCTTTCAGCAGCGCCGGATCGAGCTCGAAATCCATGGCCGCCTGCAGCAGGATCGGTTCGAATTTCTTCAGATTCGGATGCTGCCAGAGATAGTTCGCAAGCGGCCCCCTGTCGCCGGCCGGTTCTTCCTGCGCTGCCGGGGACGAGGCTGACGCGCCGTTTCCCTGCATGAACAGCTGATAGCGTTCGTCCAGCTTCTCCGCCGCGAAATGCGCGATGCCATTGGCATCGACATAACCGTAGACATCGGCGCGCGCGCACAGCGCAACCGTGGCGAGCGTCGCGCCCAGCGCTGTCGCGGCAAGAAGTTGGCCGGTCCGCATCCGCATCGGATCAGATGTCCGCTTCCGCTTCGTTGCCATGCTCTTCGAGCCAGGCGCGGCGAGCGGCCGCCTCGCCTTTGCCCATCAGCATGTTGAAGCGCGATTCCGACGCGATCAGATCGAAGTCGCCGAGCGTGACGGGCAGCAAGCGGCGCGTGTCGGGATTCATCGTGGTTTCCCATAGTTGTTCGGCATTCATTTCGCCCAGACCCTTGAAGCGCGAAATGCTCCAGCTGCCGTCCTTCAGCCCGTCCTTGCGCAACTTGTCCTCGATCGCTTCGAGTTCGCCGTCATCGAGCGCATACAGTTTCTGTGCATGCTTCTTGCCGCGTGCCGGCGCATCGACCCGGTACAGCGGCGGGCGCGCGATGCAGATATGGCCCCGGTCTATCAGCTGCGGAAAATGCCGGAAGAACAGCGTCAGCAGCAGCACCTGGATATGCGATCCGTCCACATCGGCATCCGACAGGATGCAGATCCTGCCGTAGCGCAGGCCGCTCAGGTCGACATGATCGTTCCTGCCGTGCGGGTCGACGCCGATGGCGACGGCGATATCGTGAATCTCGTTATTCGCGAACAGGCGGTCGCGTTCGGTTTCCCAGGAATTCAGCACCTTGCCGCGCAAGGGCAGGATTGCCTGAAACTCTTTGTCGCGGCCCATTTTCGCGGAACCGCCGGCGGAGTCGCCCTCCACCAGGAACAGTTCGTTGCGCGTCACGTCGTTCGACTCGCAATCGGTCAGCTTGCCCGGCAGGACGGCGACGCCGGACGATTTTTTCTTTTCCACCTTTTGCGCGGAACGCAAGCGCGATTGCGCCTGCTTGATCACCAGGTCGGCCAGCTTTTTGCCATAGTCGACATGCTGATTCAGCCAGAGCTCAAGCGCCGGCCTGCTGAAGGTCGACACCAGCCGTACCGCATCGCGCGAATTCAGCCGCTCCTTGATCTGCCCCTGGAACTGCGGATCGAGCACCTTGGCCGACAGCACGAACGATACGCGGGCGAACACATCCTCGGGCAGCAGCTTGACCCCCTTCGGCAGCATGGAGTGCATTTCGACGAAGCTCTTCACCGCGCCGAACAGGCCTTCGCGCAGCCCGGACTCGTGAGTGCCGCCGGCCGAGGTGGGGATCAGGTTGACGTAGGACTCGCGCACGATGTTGCCTTCTTCGGTCCACGCCACTACCCAGGCCGCGCCTTCGCCTTCGGCGAAACCTTCGGTGTCGGAAGTGGCGTACTGTTCGCCTTCGAACAACGGTATCAAAGGTTCCGCATGCGATGCCTGGGCCAGCGATTCCAGCAGATAGCCGCGCAAGCCCTGATCGTATTGCCAGGTCTGGGTATCGCCGCTTTTCGCATTGATGAGCGTGACCTTGACCCCCGGCAGCAGCACCGCTTTCGAGCGCAGCAGGCGCTGCAGTTCGCCGAGAGGAATGAGCGGGGAATCGAAATATTTCGGATTCGGCCACGCTGTGACGCGGGTGCCGGATTTCTTTTCATCGCGCGCGAGCGGACGCGACTTCAGTTTCTGAACCACGTCGCCGTCCGCGAAGGCGATCTGATGCATGCCGCCTTCGCGCCACACCATGATCTCGAGGCGCAAGGAGAGCGCGTTGGTAACCGATACGCCGACCCCGTGCAAGCCGCCGGAAAACGAATAGGCGCCGCCCGATCCCTTGTCGAATTTGCCGCCGGCATGCAGGCGCGTGAATACGATTTCAACCGTCGGCACCTTTTCTTCGGGATGCAGTCCGACCGGAATCCCGCGGCCGTCGTCTTCCACGCTGACGCTGCCATCGGTGTTCAGCGTGACGGTGATGTTGGTGCCATGTTTGCCGAGCGCTTCATCGGAGGCATTGTCGATGACTTCCTGAATAATGTGCAGCGGGTTTTCGGTGCGCGTGTACATCCCGGGTCGCTGTTTGACCGGCTCCAGTCCCTTGAGGACACGGATGGACGATTCGCTGTACTCGGATGTGGAGGATTTTTTAGTGGCCATTCAGTTGGAACGAAATCGGTTTGACATGAAGGAGTGCATTTAAGCACAAAGAGCATGCATTCTATTAAAAAGGCGCGCTGATTTCCTGAAGCCGCCTGGCTTCCTAGCTTGCGTGTGCATGAGCAAGATAGATGAGGGCGGTTTCTTTTTTTCCCAGTGCAATCCGACCTTATAAGAATTGCAAGCTTTGAATCCTGCGTTTGTTACCAACAGATGGTCAAGCAAAATTGTCCGATTTCACATATATTATTGCGTGAGACCTTTTTATCGTTCCAATAATGACGAATCGACAATTCCCGTTTGCTGTCCGCATGATCGGTTTTCCCAAGCATGAGGAAGATCTGATAGACCTGATCTTCGCCATTGAGGAAGGCAAGGGTTATCGCTATTTTCGGCTCACGCAGGACAATTTGCAGGACCCCGATATTTTCATTGCCAATGCGGATAGTCCCAAGGCCCTGGTATGCCTTGCAGATCTGCATCCGACCGATGTGCGGCCGGCGGCCCTGATTGGCAGTGCGCGTCACGGGCTCGATTATCAATGCATCGAGCGGCCGATCGGTCCGCATAAATTGTTCGAAGCGCTGGACAGCCTGGTTGAAAAGCGCGCCGATGCGTTGTCGCGGCTGGAGGCTTCCGACATCGTTATCGTCCCGGAGCGCCGTCGCCGCGAGCGCTTCGGCATCGCGCAATTCGAGTCATCTGAAAATGA
>JAQGLQ010000573.1 GCA_028292785.1 Noviherbaspirillum sp.
ATAATCGCAATTACCAGCAAAACTCTCTTCAGCATTTCAGTACTCCAGTTAGGTGTGTCAAAGCCGGAACAATAAAAAAACAGAGGGCCGTGTGATCCCTCTGTTTTCAGTCGTCAACCCGCTGCCGGGCCGATGCATTGTAAGTTTCCCCGCTATGAAATCAACTCAACTATTTTCCGAAAAGCTCTTCCTTCGTGACCGTCGCCGTGCCCAGCTTGCCGACGACAATACCTCCCGCGCGATTGGCGATGGTAACCGCTTCCGCAAGCGGCATGCCATAGCCAAGCATAGTCGCCAGAGTGGCGATGACGGTGTCGCCTGCGCCCGACACGTCGAATACCTCGCGTGCCATGGTCGGGAAGTGCATGACGTGATCTTCGGTGTAAAGCGTCATTCCCTCTTCCGAACGCGTCAGCAGCAGCGCCTCGAGCGCAAGCGACTGACGCAGGTTTTGCGCCTTCGCGGTGAGGTCATCCTCGTTCTTCCATGAACCTACCACGTGGCGCAATTCGGCCTTGTTCGGCGTCATGATGGTTGCTCCCGCATAGCGCGAGAAGTCCTCGCCCTTGGGATCGACCAGGGTGCGCTTCCCGCGCTGCCTGGCCGCGGCGATCATGTGGGCCACATTGACCAGGCTGCCTTTCGCATAATCGGACAGCACGATGACATCGTGATCCGGAAGCAACGCATTGAATTGGGTAAGCTTGTCGCGCAATACGGTGTCGGTCGGAAGGTTTTCGAAATCGATGCGCAGCAATTGCTGCTGGCGGCCGATCACACGCAGCTTGATGATGGTGGACATCGACGCATCGCGTTTCAGATAGCTGCTGATGCGCAGCTCGGTGAGCAACTGCTGTACGACATTGCCCGCCTCGTCTTCGCCCACCACCCCCAGCAAACCGGTATCGGCGCCCAGTGCCACCGCATTGCGCGCGACGTTGGCCGCGCCTCCCAGGCGCTCGTCGCGCCGCTCCACGCGCACCACAGGAACCGGCGCTTCGGGAGAAATGCGGCTGACGTCGCCGAACCAGTAGCGGTCCAGCATGATATCGCCCACCACGAGCAGGCGCGGGGCTTTCGATGAATTGAAATTGAATGTAGTCATGTGCGGGTCAATACGGAGCGGCCGATGCCGTGATATTCGAATCCGGCATCGGCAATGAGCTCCGGATCGAACAGATTGCGCCCATCGAAAATGACCGGCGCGTTAAGCAGTTGTCTGGCGCGATCGAAATCGGGGCTGCGGAAATTCTTCCATTCGGTCACGATTGCCAACGCATCGGCGCCGCGCAGCGCCTCCATCGGGTCGCCGCTGAAGCGAATGCGCGACATCGCTTCCGGAGTAGCCGCGAAGTCGAGTTGCAATACGCGTCTGGCTTCCGCAGTCGCAACCGGATCATAGGCGCAGATGGTTGCGCCGCGCTCGATCAGCTGCCTGAGCAGCACGCGCGACGGCGCTTCCCGCATGTCGTCGGTGTTGGGCTTGAAAGCCAGTCCCCAGAGCGCAAAATGCTTGCCGCTCAGGTCCTCGCCGAAGCGTGCGATGATTTTTCTGCCGAGGACGGTCTTCTGGTTGTTGTTGACGGCCTCGACCGCCCGCAGAATCAGCAGATCCTGTTCATGAGCATGCGCGGTGCGATCCAGTGCCTGCACATCCTTTGGGAAGCATGAACCGCCATAGCCGCATCCCGCATACAGGAAGCTATAGCCGATGCGCGGATCGGAACCGATGCCGTGGCGCACGGCTTCGATATCGGCGCCGACCTTGTCAGCCAGATTCGCAAGTTCGTTCATGAATGAAATGCGGGTTGCCAGCATGGCGTTCGCCGCATATTTGGTGAATTCCGCCGACCGCACATCCATCCAGAACGTGCGTTCATGATTGCGGTTGAACGGCATGTACAGCTTTCTCATCTGCTGCTGCGCCCGAATTCCATCGGGCGTGTTATCGCAGCCGATCACGATGCGGTCGGGCCGCATGAAATCTTCGACGGCGGCGCCTTCCTTCAGAAACTCCGGATTCGATACCACGGAAAAACCAGCCTGGCTTTCACGCGCGTCGAGTTCGGCGTGCACCGCGGTGCGCACCTGATCGGCGGTGCCGACTGGCACCGTGGATTTATTGACAATGACCTTGAAACCATTCATATGCCTGCCGATATTGCGCGCCGCAGCCAGCACATACTGCAGGTCGGCGGAGCCGTCTTCGTCGGACGGGGTTCCCACGGCGATGAACTGGATCTCGCCGTGCGCGACGCTGGCTGCGACATCCGTCGAGAATGTCAATCGCCCCGCCGCGCGATTGCGCGCAACGATGTCCTTCAGTCCCGGTTCATGAATGGGAATGTCCCCGCCATTGAGGATGGCGATCTTTTTCTGGTCGACGTCGAGACAGAACACGTTATTCCCATGTTCCGCCAAGCATGCTCCGGTGACGAGGCCCACATAGCCGGTTCCGATAATGGTTATATTCATATTGACCTTACGAAAGCACTGCCGGCTTTCGGACTTTCATTCAATTCATGACGTTGAGTTCTTCGGTGCGGCGCGGCGGGTAGGTTTCCCAGTTGTTGCACCCAGGGCACTGCCAATAGAACTGGCGCGCCTTGAAGCCGCAGTGGCTGCATTGATAACGTGCCAGCTTCTGGATGTAGCCGTGCACCAGGTTCTTGACCATGGACAGCTCTGGCCAGATTTCCGGGGGCGCATCCATCAAGCGGGCTTCGAGCAATTTGTCGAGGCCAAGCAAGGTAGGCGTGCGCCGTACTTCGTCGCTGATCAGCTGCTTCGCGGCTTCGGGGCCGTCAAGCTCGAGCACCGCCTTGAACACTACCTCCAGCAAATCGATGGACGACGCTTCGGCAAGATAGGTTTTCAGCAGATTGACACCCTCTTGCGCTCGACCCACCGTTCGATAGCCATCCATCAATCGATGCGCCACCAGCGCAACATGAGGAACGCTCTGATGCTCGACACGACGCCATGCGAGCAATGCGGCTTCGATATCCCCTTTCGCAAGGTGGACGTCCCCCATCAGAATCGTCGCGCGCACGTTTTTGCGGTCGGTTGCAAGCGCTCTTTCGAGCAGGGCAAGCGCCGCATCCGGGTGGGTGTGTACAAGTTCATCCTGCGCGAGCTCGCAGTAGAACTGCGCGATTTCCTTTTGCCGCCCGCCGGCGCCGGATTCTTGCAGAGCCTGGGCGGCATCGATCGCCCGCGTCCACTCCTTTTCACGCTGATAGATCTCGAGCAAGGCGCGGCGTGCCTGGGCGCCGTACTGGGTATCGACGAGCTGGTTGAATGTTTCCTCGGCGCGATCCAGCAATCCCGCTTTCAGGTAATCCTGGCCGAGTTCGTACTGGGAATGAATCTGCGATTCGAGCGGCAGGTCGGGACGCGCGAGCAGGTTCTGATGGACGCGGATCGCGCGCTCGATTTCGCCGCGACGGCGAAACAGGTTGCCGAGCGCGAAATGCAGCTCGACGGTTTCAGGGTCGAGCTTGACGATCTCGATGAAGGCATCGATCGCCTTGTCCGGCTGCTCGTTGAGCAGAAAATTAAGGCCCTTGAAATACCCATTCGGCAAAGTGCGCGACTCGGACACCACATGACTGATATCGACCCGCGCGGCAAGCCAGCCAAGCGCAAAGAAGAAAGGAATGCCAAGCAGCCACCAGGTTTCGAATTCCATGCGTTTTATAAAATAGTTGTTCGCGGTTGGTTATTTGGTCAGAACGGTGTCAGGCTGCGGCGGTTGTACGCGCGCCATCTGCTGGGCTTCGCCCTCTCTGCGCATGCTGTCGATCGCCTTCTTGTGCCTGTTCAGGTCGCGTCTGTGCCGGAACAGGGTCGGCGTCATCGCCAGCACGCCAAGCGCCGCGCCCGCCGCGAAAAATCCGAGCAGGAGCAGGACCAGCGGCGCGATGATGGTGTTTTCAAAAAAGAAAAAGAAAAACTGCAGTTCCACTTCCTGCGAGTTTTTCAATGCAAAACCAAAAAAAGCGATAAAGAGAACAACCGCAACGATGCGCGAAATGATTTTCATGGCACAGAGTCCTTATTGAGTGTCCCTGGATGGTGTCCTGAACAGGGCTTTGCCATCCGCCGCCGGTAATTCATTCGCTCCGGATTGTCGGGGTATTGTGAACCGTGGATCACTCACATTACGACGTCAGCGCAGCCGGTATGGAATTGCGTTGACAATGAGAAAAACGAAATTGTACGTGAAAAAAAACGGCAT
>JAQGLQ010000076.1 GCA_028292785.1 Noviherbaspirillum sp.
AAACAGCTGGACAAATAATCTACTCAATCAAGCATCTGTGAATTATCGCACGCGAATCGTTTTCTCTCTGGCTGAAATCGGTCAACCCGCATGGGACGAGCTCGTCGCCATGCAATCCGACGCCAATCCCTTTCTTTCGTTTGCGTTCCTGCATGCACTGCATGAATCGGGTTCGGCCTCGGCCAGCACCGGATGGCGGCCCCAGTACTTGACGCTATGGCGCGAGGACCAGCTCGAGGCCGCGATGCCGCTGTATGCCAAGAGCCATTCCTACGGCGAGTATGTATTCGATTGGGCCTGGGCCGACGCCTATCAGCGCAATGGCCTCGACTATTATCCGAAGCTGCTGTCAGCGATCCCGTTCACGCCGGTCAGCGGCAGTCGACTGCTCTCGCGCAACGCGGATGCCGAAGCCGCACTGATCAGCGCACTGAGCGACTTGCAGGAGCGCGGCGGCACCTCCTCTACCCATGTGCTGTATCCGCCGGAAGCCCAGGCCGGAGCGCTGCGCGATGCAGGATTCATGCTGCGCACCGGCGTGCAATTCCACTGGCTCAACGACGGCTACCGGAGCTTCGACGATTTCCTCGATACGCTCGAGCGCAAGAAAAGAAAAAACATCCGCGCCGAACGCCGCAAGGTGCATGAAGCGGGCATTATCTTTCGCCATGTTCCCGGCCGTGACGCCACTGAAGCGGACTGGCGTTTTTTCAAACGTTGCTACGATCATACCTATGCCGCCCATTATTCGACGCCGTATCTGAACCTCGACTTTTTCAGGCGCATCGGCGCTTCCATGCCGCAAAACATCCTGCTGGTCGTGGCCGAGCGCGAGGGCAAGCCGATCGCATCATCGCTGTTGATTCATAGCGACAAGATCCTGTACGGCCGCTACTGGGGGGCAATCCAGGAAGTGCCCTGCCTGCACTTCGAAACCGCTT
This sequence comes from Noviherbaspirillum sp., assembly GCA_028292785.1. The sequence continues at coordinate 942 of JAQGLQ010000076.1, forward strand.
CTTACCAGCCTCTCGAGTTTTGCATCGCGAAAGGAATCGAGAGCTTCGAAGGCGGTGCGCAGGGGGAGCACAAGATGGCGCGCGGCTTCCTGCCGCAGAAAACCTGGTCGGCGCACTGGCTCGCGCATCCCGCGTTCGCCGATGCGATCGAGCGTTTTCTGGAGCGCGAAAAAGGCGGCATCGATTCCTATATTGACGAGCTCAACGAGCGCAGTCCGTTCAAGGAAAACTGAAGCGAATGACCATGCCACTTTCCACGGCACGCAGCATGCCCTCCCCCGCTCCCGCAATCAGCAGGGTCGGCCGTTTTTATATCACGCGCGAACTCGGACGCGGAGCGGTGGGTTGCGTCTACCTCGCGCACGATCCGGTGCTGGGACGCGACATCGCGCTGAAGACGTTCCATCCCGGCCTGACGTACAGCGAAAGAAACAGGCTTGAGCAACAGTTCATCAATGAAGCGCGCGCCGCCGCACGGCTGTCGCATCCGAACATCGTGACCATCTTCGACGCATCGGTCGAGGACGCGACGAGCTATATCGCGATGGAATATTTGCCGGGCGCCGGACTCGACAAACAGTTGGACAAGGGCCGGCGCTTCATGCCGGAAAGCATCGCCTCCATCATCGGGAAACTCGCCGACGCGCTGGCGCATGCCCACCGCAACGGCGTCATACACCGGGACATCAAGCCGGCCAATATTTTCATGCTTGAGAACGACCACCCGAAGCTGGTGGATTTCGGCATCGCCCGCGCGCCCAATAGGGCTCCCGGGTCATGCGCCGTCGACGGCCAGCCCCATACCCTGTTTCGCAACAACTTGCTGGGCACGCCGAATTACATGTCGCCCGAGCAGGCCGCGGGCAAGCCGGTCGATGCGCGGACCGACATCTATTCCCTTGGCGCGGTGATGTATGAAATGCTGACGGGGCGCAAACCTTTTCAATCCGGCGATCCGGATCAACTGCTGCGCGACATCGCTTACAAGGCGCCGCAGGCGCCACATCTGATCGACCCCGACATTCCCGAAGCGCTGTCGCAACTGACGATGAAGGCGATGAGCAAGCGCCCGGAAAAGAGATATCAGAGCGCGGAGGAATTGGCGCGCGATATCAGGCGCTTCGTCGCGCGGCGAAGGAAGACACGCCGCAATGCAAGAACAGCAGCACGCTCGCTGGAACAGATAGAACCGACCGCGCAGCCTGCACCGAATGCCGGGCCGGAACGGCGGATTTCGACCTGGGTGCTCTGCGTGGTTCTGGCGGGTGCCGCGGCCATAGCGGGTATCGCGCTATTGCGCTGAGCGCTCAGAGCCTGTTCAGCGCAGCCAGCACCTGTCCCTTCAATGTCTTGATCAGGGCTGTCTCGTCGGGCGGCATGCCCTCCGGGGCCGGCAGATCGCGGTCGGCAAAGAACAAGCCGATCTGCAGCTTCTAGAGGACCAGAGGCAGCACCATGAAGCTGCGCGAATCCGGCAGCAGCGAACGATGCCATTGCGGCAGGAGATCGCGCACTTTCGGCACGCTGACATCGGAGATCATCAGATCGACATCCTTTTCCAGCGCGAGAGTGAACAGATCCTTGGAAGCGGATGGCGTAAACACAAAACCGGCCTTGCGCGCCGCACCGTTATGCCCCATCGCGATACGCGCGCGAAACTGGCCGCTCTGCGCATCCTTCAGGCACACCGTGGCGAAGCGGAAGCCGAGGCTGCTGTACAGGGTCTCCAGCACGAGAAGCATCAGGTCATTTACCCGCACTTCGCCGCGCGACATCATCTGG
>JAQGLQ010000099.1 GCA_028292785.1 Noviherbaspirillum sp.
GTGACCACGCATATAACTGCGTAGCGCCGTAGGAATCCCCTTCCTTTCCGCGCAAGCGGCAGCCGTCAGGCTGAGGGAGGGGAGGATGTCAAGAAGAAGCAATCCAGAACTCCCGCCCGGCCAGAGCAGCCGGAAAGCGCTCCCGCGCCAACAGCGCAGGTGGACAGCCGGGACGAGGCGGACGACCAGTCCGACCGGCAGGGCGTGAAGTCAGTGGAAGTCGCCGGCCGCATCCTCGAAGCGCTGATGGCGCACCAGATCAGCGTATCCCTGAAAGAGCTCAGCCAGGAAACCCGTCTTCCCGCCGCCAAGCTGCATCGCTACCTGACCAGCCTGATCAGGGCGCGCCTGGTGCGGCAGGATCCGCGCACGCGGCTGTACCAGCTTGGCAGCTTCGCCATGGAACTCGGCGCGGCGGCGATGCATTCCTCCGATGCGATGATCGACGCCGTGCGCAAGCAGCGCATGGTGCGCGACGCCGTCGATGAGACCGTTTCGCTGGCGATCTGGAGCGCGAACGGGCCGATCGTCATTCATGTGGAAGAAAGCAGCCGCGCGGTTCTCATGACCGTCCGGCCGGGAACGCTGCTGCCGCTGTGCGCGACCGCCGCCGGAATGGTGTTCGCGGCATTCCTCGCGCCTCATCTGACCAATACGCTGGCGGCAGCCGAACTGGCGGCGCCGGAGCCCGACCAGGAGCCCATCGTGAAATCAGTCAGTGAACTGAGCGAATTCGCGCGCGGCGTGAAGCACGACATGTTCATGGTGAACAAAGGGCATCTGCTGCAGGGCGTCATGGCGGTCGCGAGTCCGCTGTTCGATCACGGCGGCCACCTCGTCGGCGTGCTGTCGGTGGTCAGCCGCCAGGCCCATGTCACGCCTGAACGGGAGCGCCACGTCATTTCCAGTCTCCTGCGCATTGCCGGCCACGAAGCGAAAGGCCGCGCCAGGGAAGACGGTGCGTCCCCGGCACGCCGATCGTGAATTATGAAATGTGGAATGCGTTGAGACGATACATTTTGACATCACCTACTTGTCGCTATGTAATGGCCGGAAAATTTTATGACGGCTAGTTCAAGGATAAGCGATGCCAACATTTTCAAAGTTTAAAGCCGCTGCGGTGCAGGCAGCCCCTTGCTTTCTCGATACGCCCGCAACGGTGGCCAAGGTTGGCAAATATGTCCGTGAGGCGGCCGCCGCCGGCGCCAGCATCGTGGTTTTCCCGAAGTGTTCATCTCCGGTTATCCGTACTGGAACTGGCTGAAGAATCCGCTCGATGGCAGTGCGTGGTTCGAGCGCCTCTACTTCAGCGCGATCGACGTGCCCGGACCGGAAGTGGAAGAACTCTGCCGCCTGTCGCGTGACAACAATATCCATATCGCCATCGGCGTGAACGAGCGCGGCGCCAAGAGCGTCGGCACGATCTACAACACGAATCTCCTGATTTCGCCGGAAAAAGGCTTGATCAATCGGCAACGCAAGCTGGTGCCGACCTTTGCCGAAAAACTGTCCTGGACCGCGGGCGATGCCCAGGGTCTTCGGGTCACGGAAACCGGGCTCGGCCCGATCGGCATGCTCGCATGCGGCGAGAACACCAACACCCTCGCGCGCTTCGCGCTGCTGGCCGAAGGCGAACTGCTGCACATCGCCAATTTCGTCGCGTTCCCCTTCGTTTCAAACTACGACATGCCAGCCGCGATCAAGACGCGCATCGGCGCCCACTCGTTCGAAGGCAAGGTATTCAGCATCGTGTCGTGCTCGGCCATGTCGCCCGAAATTGTCGAAGCCATCGCCGAAAGCGATGACGACAGGAAGCGCATGGCAGGTTCGCCCAATGCCTTCTCGGCCATCTTCAATCCCCAGGGCGAGATCATTTCCGAGCCCCTCGTCGACGTCGAAGGCATCACCTATGCCGACATCGATCTGACGAAATGCATCGCGCCCAAGCAGTACCACGACATCCTCGGCCACTACAACCGCTTCGACATTTTCAGTCTTCAGGTCGACCGTACGGAGCGGTCCGCGCTGCGCTATGTCGGCGAGGCCAGAGAGCCTGTCGGCGCGACGGCGGCCGAACAGGAACCCACACCTCCCGCAATTCCGGCACAATAAGCGCAACATTCCATCCAGGCATCAGCAACCCTAAAGAAAACCCATGGCCACCATACACTTCCGTTTCGCCCAAGCGTTGTCCGTCGCCGCACTCGCCATTGCCACTTCCGCCGTCCACGCGCAGGAAAAGGTCAAGGTCGGTTTCCTGCTTCCGTACAGCGGTACCTTCGCCGCGATCGGCGTCGCCGTTGAAAACGGCTTCAAGCTGTACGTCGCGGAGAAGGGCGGCAAGCTCGGCGGCCGCGAAGTGGAGTATTTCAAGGTCGACGACGAATCCGACCCGGCCAAGGCGATCCAGAACGCCAACCGCCTGGTGCAGCGCGATAAGGTCGACGTGCTGATCGGCTCGGTCCATTCCGGCGTGGCGCTGGCGGTGACCAAGGTTGCCAAGGACAACGACGTCACGCTCATCGTTCCGAACGCGGGCGTGGGCGCCATCACCGGCGCCTTGTGCGCGCCGAACGTATTCCGTTCTTCCTACTCCGCCTGGCAGACCGCTTACTCCATGGGCAAGGTCGCGGCGACCAAGGGCAAGAAAACCGCGATCACCGTCACCTGGAAATACGCCGCCGGCGACGAACAGGTCGCCGCATTCCGCCAGGGCTTCGAGGAAGGCGGCGGCAAGGTGATCAAGGATCTGAACGTGCCTTTCCCGAACGTCGAATTCCAGTCGATCCTGACCGAAGTGGCATCCGCCAAGCCTGAAGCCGTGTTTGCCTTTTTCGCCGGTGCGGGTGCGGTGAAGTTCGTGCAGGATTACGCCGGCGCGGGACTCAACAAGTCGATCACGCTGTACGGTTCCGGCTTCCTGACGGACGGCACGCTCGAAGCGCAGGGCAAGAGCGCGCAGGGACTGCTGACCACGCTGCACTATGGCGACGGCTTGAATACGCCGCGCGACAATGCTTTCCGTCTGGCCTATGCCAGGAGCTTCAAGATGCAGCCTGACGTGTATGCGGTGCAAGGCTATGACGCGGCGCAGATGTATGCGGCAGGCCTGAATGCGGTGGGCGGCGACGTCAAGCAGAAGGATGCTTTGCGCAAAGCGATCCGCAGTGCGAAGATCGACAGCCCGCGCGGCACCTTCGTCCTCTCGAAGGCCGGCAATCCCGTGCAGGATTTTTACCTGCGCGAAGTGGTAGGCGCCGAGAACAAGGTGATCGGTGTCGCTGTCAAGGCGCTGGCTGATCCGGCAACGGGTTGCCGTCTGCGCTGATGCGCCGGGGCCGTCTCTGATGGCGTCCCCCCAAGTGCCTGAAAACGGCGGACGCGCTCCGCCGTTTTTCTTGCCTAGTTCTAACGTATCTCACCGATCATGGATATAGCCAACTTTCTCATCCAACTGCTCAACAGCGTGCAGTACGGTCTGCTGCTGTTTATGCTGGCCGCCGGCCTGACGCTGATATTCGGCATCATGGATGTGGTCAATCTCGCGCACGGCAGCTTTTACATGCTGGGCGCCTACCTCGCCTATTCGCTGTCCGGCGCTTTCGACAGCCTGGCGCTCGCCATTCTCGTCGGCGCGGTGCTGTCGGTCGCGTTCGGGCTGGCGCTGGAGTGGCTGCTGTTCCGCCACTTCTACCACCGCGATCACCTCGACCAGGTGCTGCTGACCTTCGGCCTGATCTACATTTTCGAGGAAATGCGCTCGATCATCTGGGGCGACGATGTGCATGGCGCGCAGATTCCCGCGTTGCTCAGCGCGTCCATCCCGCTCACCGAAAACATGGCCTACCCGGTGTATCGCCTGTTCATGTCGGGCGTCTGCATAGCGCTGGCCATCGGCCTGTATCTGCTGATTTCCAAAACGCGCCTGGGCATGAAGATCCGTGCCGGCGCGTTCAATCGCGACATGACCGAGTCGCTGGGCATCAACATCAAGCTGATCCACGCTTTCGTGTTTGCGCTCGGCGTCGGCCTGGCGTCGGTGGCCGGCATGATCGCCGCGCCGATTTCCAGCGTCTACCCGAACATGGGGTCGCAGGTGTTGATCATGTGTTTCGTGGTGGTGGTGATCGGCGGCATCGGCTCGGTGCGCGGCGCCCTGATCGCGGCGCTGCTGGTGGGGCTGGTGGATACCTTCGGCAAGGTATTGCTGCCGCAGGTGGCGGGCATGCTCGTTTATATGCTGATGGCGGCCGTGCTGCTCTGGAAACCGGAAGGAATGTTCAAGAAATGAAAACGACGCAACGATATGTCCGATCGGGCTGTGCGCGGAGGGACAACTGATGGCCAGTCCCGCAGCTAATCTCGAATCCCTGCCGCGCAGCGTGCAGGTGACGCTCGCGCTGGGGCTGGCCGCGCTGGCGCTCTTCCCGTTCGTCAGCGGCGATTACTACACGGAGATGGTCACGCGCATGATGATCATGGCGATCTTCGCGATGAGCCTCGATCTGCTGCAAGGCGTGACCGGCATGGTCTCGCTCGGCCATGCCGCGTATTTCGGACTGGCGGGTTATGCGCTGGCCTTTCTCACGCCGACCGCGGAACCTGCGAATCTGTGGTGGACCTTGCCGCTCGCCGTGCTGGGCTCCGGCCTGGCGGCGCTGATCATCGGCTTTTTCGTGGTCCGCACGCGCGGCATCTACTTCATCATGGTCACCATGGCCTTCGCGCAGATGGTCTTTTATCTGTTCTTCGATAACAAGGTTCTGGGCGGTTCGGACGGGCTGTACATCAACTTCAAGCCCGATGCCGCGCTGTTTGGCTGGGTGCCGTTCGACCTTGAGCAGAAGACCACGCTGTACTACTTCACGCTGGTCGTGCTGGTCGCGGTATACCTGTTTCTGCGCAGCGTGCTGTGGAGTCCGTTCGGCCGCGTGCTGGCCGGCATCCGCGTCAACGAGCACCGCATGCGCGCCATGGGCTTCGGTACCTTCGGATACAAGCTGGCGGCATTCACGCTGGCCGGTGCGCTGGCCGGATTGGCGGGTTATCTGTCGGGCGTGCAGACCGGGTATGTCAACCCGGAGCTGATGGGCTTTCACATGAGCGCGCACGCCATCATGATGGTGATCCTCGGCGGCATGGGCAATTTCGCCGGCGCGATCGCGGGCGCGTTCGCCTTCGAATATTTGCTCCACCTGTTCAAGGAACTGCCGCAGGTGGGCGGCCTCGACCTCGGCAAGCATTGGCAGCTGTGGATGGGCCTGTTCATCGTCGCCCTGGTGGTGCTGGCGCCGCGTGGCTTGCTCGGCCTCGCCGGAAGGCTCGGACACAAGGCGCAAGGAGAGCCCCATGAATGACGTACTGTTGTCGGCGAATAACCTGACCAAGCGCTACGGCGGCCTGGCCGCTGTCAACGCGGTGTCGGTCGAACTGTGGAGCGGCCGTATCCACGCGGTGATCGGTCCCAACGGCGCCGGCAAGTCGACGTTGACCAATCTGCTGTCGGGCGATGTGCCGCCGACCTCGGGCACGGTGACGCTGGGCGGTCAGGACGTGACCGGCTGGAGTCCCGAGAAAATCTCGCGTCAGGGCCTGGGCCGCAGCTATCAGAAGACCAATATCTTCGCGCCTTTCACGGTCTGGGAAAACGTGCGGCTGGCTTCGCAGTCGCGCTCGCCGCAGGCGGCGCGCTGGCTATCGGATACGCGCAAGAATACGCCGAACTTCATGGCGACCAACGAGCGCGCCGAGCGGGCTATCGAACTGGCCGGCATGCAGGACCGGCGCAATGCCATTGCCGGCGCTGTCAGCCACGGCGAGCAGCGCCAGCTGGAGATCGCTATGACGCTGGCGACCAGCCCGCGGGTATTGCTGCTTGACGAGCCGCTGGCCGGCATGGGCGTGGCCGAGGCCGAACGCATGGTCGAACTGCTGCTCAAGCTGAAGAAAGAGCATGCCATCATGCTGGTCGAACATGACATGGACGCGGTGTTCGCGCTGGCCGACCACTTGACCGTGATGGTCAACGGCCAGGTGATCGCCAGCGGCACGCCGGCGGCCATCCGTGCGGATGCCAACGTACAGGCTGCCTACCTGGGCGAGGAGCACTGAGATGTCAGATATGTTGATCGAGGCGAAAAACCTCAACACTTACTACGGCGCCAGCCATGTTTTGCGCGGCATCGATTTTTCGGTGGCGCGCGGTGAAACCATCGGCCTGATGGGCCGCAACGGCATGGGCAAGAGCACTCTGCTCAAGAGCATCATGGGCCTGGTCAAACCCAGGAGCGGTACGGTGGAAATCATCGGCAAGCCGATGACCGGCCGCGCGCCTTACGAAATCGCCAAGCTCGGTATCGCCTACGTGCCGGAAGGGCGGGGTATCTTCGGCAATCTCAACGTGGTGGAAAACCTGAAGATGGCCGCGCGCCCCGGCACCCGCGGCCAGCGCGACTGGACCTACGAACGCGTGCTGGAAACCTTTCCGCGTCTGGCCGAGCGACTCGGCCACGGCGGCCAGCAGCTTTCCGGGGGCGAGCAGCAGATGCTGACTATCGGCCGGGCGCTGATGACCAATCCCGATGTGCTGATCCTCGATGAAGCCACCGAAGGCCTGGCACCGCTGATTGCACGCGACATCTGGCGCATCTGCGGCATGATCCGCGAGAGCGGCATCAGCAGCGTGATCGTCGACAAGAACTGGAAGCATGTGACGCAGATCACCGACCGCAACGTCATTCTGGTCAAGGGCCAAGTGGTGTTCGAAGGCTCGTCCGCGGAACTGACGGCGCGACAGGAACTGCTGGAACAGTATCTCGGCGTTTGAAGCAAACGTTCGAGGCCGCGCAGCATGAACAGCCGCGTGACTTGCAAGCGCTGCCAATGGCCTTGGCCTTGATGATCCATTGCGTCCGGTTGGGTTGCCGTAAACCGGTCTACACTGTCAGACTAAACATCGATATTGTCTGAGGGATAACACATTGGATCGCAACATCGAACAAGGACGACCCACACTCGACGATGCCGTGTCCATCCTGGAAAGCATCACCGACGCGTTCTTCAACCTCGATAGCAACTGGGAATTCACCTACGTGAATCATCAGACCGAGAAGGTCCTGGGTCGCGCCTCCAGCGAGCTGATCGGGAAAAGTCTGTGGGATTCCTACCCCGGCGTGGTGGGCAGCGAATTCGAGAGGATGTACCGACGGGCAGTCGACGAACGTACTACCGTGACGTTCACCTCCTATTACCCCGACCATGAACAATGGTATGAGGTACATGCCTATCCCGCGCGGGACGGCCTTTCGATCTATTTCCGCGATGTTACCGAACGCATCAGGACCGAGCAAAAGCTGCGTGACAGCGATACACGATTTCGGTTGATGGCGGATTCCATCCCGCAGATCGTCTGGATCACCGACGCTGCCGGCAATGCCGAATTCTTCAATAGGCAGTGGCGCGTCTACACCGGCGCGCCGTTCGAGCCAACGACCGCCACGGATATTTCGGCAAGATTCGTGCATCCGGACGATCATGCGCCGACCATGCAGGCATGGGCGGAGGCGCGGCGCGAAGGCAAAACCTTCATCGTCGAGCACCGCATCCGTTCGTCAACGGGCCAATACCGATGGTTCCTGGTGCGTGCGGAGCCGAACCACGATCCCGACTCGCGCGAGATCGTGCGCTGGTTCGGCACGTCGACCGATGTGCATGACAGGAAGATGGCCGAGACCGATCTGCGGCGCAGCGAAGCGCAATACCGGGCCCTGTTCAATTCCATTGACGAAGGCTTCTGCATCATTGAGATGATCTTTGATGATGCCGGAACACCAGTCGATTACCGCTTCTGCGCGGTCAATGCCATGTTCGAAAAGCAGACTGGCCTGCGCGATGCCGTGGGGAAGCGCGTGCGCGAGCTTGTACCGCAGCATGAAGCGCATTGGTACGAGATTTACGGCAGGGTGGCGCGAACCGGCGAGCCGGTCCGCTTCGAGAACGAAGCCAAGGCGCTCCACCGCTGGTACGACGTGTATGCCTTCAAGACCGATGAGGCGTACGCCGGCAAGGTGGCTGTGCTGTTCAAGGACATCACTGAGCGCAAGCGGCATGAACAAGAAATGCAGCGGGCCGATCGCAGCAAGGATGAATTCCTGGCAATGCTGGCTCACGAACTGCGCAATCCGCTCGCCCCGATCAGTGCCGCAGCCGATCTGCTTCGACTTGCGAGGCTCGATGAAACGCGCGTCAGACAGACCAGCGAGCTCATTGCGCGCCAGGTCAGGCACATGACCAATCTGGTGGATGATTTGCTCGATGTCTCTCGCGTAACACGCGGACTCATCACGCTGAAGACAGAGGCTCTGGACGCCAAACGCATCGTCTCCGACGCCATCGAGCAAGTCCGCCCGCTGATCGAATCGCGGCGCCACCACATGGCGGTGCATATGCCGCCGGAATCAGCCTATGTTTCCGGTGACGCCAAGCGCCTCGTGCAGGTCGTTGCAAACCTGCTCAACAATGCGGCCAAGTACACGCCGGAAGGCGGCACCATCGATCTGGGCGTGGAGGTGCAAAGCGAGCAGGTACTGATCACGGTGAAGGATAACGGCATAGGCATGGCGGCGGATTTCCTGATCGGCGTGTTTGACATGTTCAGCCAGGCGCAGCGGACGGCAGACCGTTCGCAGGGCGGTCTGGGAATCGGCCTGGCGTTGGTCAAGAGCCTGACCGAACTGCATCATGGTTCGGTCACGGCGCACAGCAACGGTCTTGGCCAGGGCAGCGAATTCACGGTCCGCCTGCCCCGTATCGCTGTGCCTGACATGCAATCGGCGTCGCAGGATGGCAGGCTGCGCCACGCCGGACTGGCCCGCCTGCGGCTCATGGTAGTGGACGACAATGCCGACGCGGCCGGCATGCTTGCCATGGTCCTCGAAGCAGCAGGACATGAAGTGATCGTCGAGCATGATTCGCGCCGGGCGCTGGAACGGGCACATAGCGAATGCCCGGACGCCTTTCTGCTAGACATTGGCCTGCCCGAGATTGACGGTATCGAACTTGCGCGCCGATTGCGGTCACGCCCGGAATCGGCGTCATCGGTCCTCATCGCCGTAACTGGTTATGGCCAAGGGCAAGACAAGAGAAACACCGCCGCCGCCGGATTCGATCATCATTTTGTGAAGCCGGTCGATACAGCGCAACTGACCTTGCTGCTCGCAGAACTGGGTGCTTCAAAAATCGGCGCGCCGAAAAACTGATGGGCATGGAGGCTTGGCAAGCTCCATCGCTCAGTTGCATCGGCGTGGCCTCGGTCATCACTCGCTCCTCATCCTAAGAAATGGAACTGTGGCACTGCCACGATAATCAGGGCAACGATTTC
>JAQGLQ010000149.1 GCA_028292785.1 Noviherbaspirillum sp.
ACTTCGACGGCAAGCCCATCATCACGATGAATGTCAGCATGGGCGACCCGATGTATCTGATGCTGGATCTGTGGTTCGGCAGCGCCAGCGGCGAGCCCGACAACTCCACGCCGCAAGGTAAGAGCAACTCCTACGAAGTCAATTACGTGCGGGCCTGGCAGTTCAAGTAAGCGCTATGGCTGCTGACGAAAACGGGCAGGATATACCTGCCCGTGCTTTTTCAGCTTTGTCCGCCATTGCGGCTCATCGATGCAGTACTTCTTTCATGACCAGCTGACGGAAGAATCCGACGATGAACAGGAAGTTGGTCACCGAATAGCGCTTGAACAGGCGGCGCGGCTCGGAGCCGAGGCGGTACAGCCATTCGAGCCCGTTGCGCTGCCACCACAGCGGCGCGCGCTTGATGACTCCGGAGTGGTAATCGAAAGCGGCGCCGACGCCGATCATCACGGCGTTGATGCGCCCGCGATGGTCCGCCATCCATTTTTCCTGCTTCGGACACCCGAGGCCGACGAATACCACATTGGCTCCGCTGGCATTGATCAAATCCACGATGTCGTCGTCTTCCTGGCGCGACAGCGGCCGAAAGGGCGGCGAATAGGTGCCGGCAATCTGCAGATCCGGAAACTGCGCGCGCAGAGCGGTGCGCAGCTTTTGCAGCGTATCGTCGGTGCTGCCGTAGAAAAAAATCCTTTGCGATGATTTTTCCGCCAGAGCGAGGTATTTCATCATCAGGTCCGGACCGTTGATCCTTTCCTGTGTACTGAAGCCGAGGCGTCGCAACGCCCAAGCGATGGGCGCGCCGTCGGGAGTCGACATGTCGGCGTTGTTCACCGCCATCTTGAATTCGATGTCCTGGGTCGTGGTGACCACGGAATGGACATTGCAGATGCAGACATAGCGCGATTCGCGCGCCTCTCCCCAGCGGGCAATGCGCCTGATGGCATCGTCCCATGTCAGTGCATCGATATACGCTTCGAGGATGGGCTTCCCTTCACGCGATGTGGGCGGCATGGCGTTCTCTTTGTATTGTTCCAATTGCGTCGTCATATATATCAATGAGCATCTTGTAGTTGCGTTCTGGCGTGTAGTTCGCCTCGTATTCCGCGCGGGCCGCGCGTCCCATTCGCAGCATTTCTTCCGGATGGGATCGGGCCCATGCGATCTTTGCCGCGAGATCCGATGGATCCGCAGGATTGAATAGCAGGCCGGTGACACCCTCCCTGACAATATCGATCAATGCGCCCAGCCTGCTCGCGATTACCGGAAGCCCCGAAGAAAACGCTTCGACGATGGTGCGCGGAGAGTTTTCGTAGCAGATGCTAGGCACGACAAGAAATTGCGCGGTCCGCATGCGCGCCATGATGTCGTCGAGCGGACGGTAGCCGAGATAGCGTTCGGCGAACGCCTCGCGCGCGAGCGGTTCCAGCGGGCCTGTGCCGATCACTTCGATGGGAGGAAGGCCCGGTGCGGCCACCGCTTTTGCAAGGATGTCCAATCCCTTTTCGCTCGAGAGGCGGCCAACATATAGCCCGCCTTCGCGACGGTTCCACTCGGGCGCCGCAGCGGACGGCACGAAATTAGGCTTGATCCGGAACAGTGCCGCCGGCAGGCCGCCCTGCACATATTTATCCCGGGCGAACGCATTCAGAGCGATGTAACGCGTCACATGATGGCGATAGGTTCCAAGCGCCCGATGCGCGGCCAGCATGACGGACACCACCGCCGATTGAGCCGCCGAACCGCGGTAGCATTTATGCGTCACCGAACGCCAGGGGAGCTTGCCGATGCAGTCCTCGCATATCTTGCCGTCGCGCAGGAAGATTGCCTGGGGGCAGAGCAGACGGAAATTGTGCAGGGTCTGCACTACCGGCACGTTGCGGCGCATGGCGACCCAGTAAAGCGACGGAGAGATCAGCGGGAAGGTATTGTGAGAGTGGATGACGTCAGGCTGAAACGACGCGATAACGCTGTCCACTTCGCTGGCGGACCGTTGCGACCAGACCGTCGACACCGCCGCAGCGACGCGTGGCATCTGTTTGATGGCGTCGTTATGCTGGCTATAGATTTCGACATCGTGGCCGTGGCCGCGCAACAGGGCGATTTCGGCGTCGACCACGGCATCCTCGCCACCGCGGTGTTGATACGCATTATGGGCGAAAAGAATTTTCATGCGAGATGCCGCCCGGCATGGAAATGCACCGCGTAAATTCCGTTGCGCATGATCATCCAACCTTCTTTTTCTTTTCGGCACCGCTACCCATGCCGGTACCGCAAGAGGCAGCGTGACGGCATGCATCCGCCAACCCGACCGCCGCGGTGTCGAAGGTATAACGGCTCACCTGCGCCAAGCTATGTCGTGAAAAGCGCCGGTACACGGCGGGCTGGGTCAACAGGAGTTCGGCGCGCTCCGCCCACAGGTTAACGTCCAGCGGACAGACGAAGCCGTTTTCGCCATCGACGATGAGTTCATCGGCGACGCCGGCATGCGGCGAGACGAGCGCGGGCAGACCGGCCGCGCAGGCTTCATTGGCGACCACTCCCCAGACATCGGCCAGCGTCGGAAACAGGAATATCTTTGCCGAGCGATACAGGGCGGGTAGTTCATGCTGCGCCGCGAAGCCATGGAACTCGGCCTCCACCAGGTCGACGTGCTGCGCGGCTTCATTCTTTACCGCCTCTTCTTCCGGGCCGGAGCCGACGTACAGAATCCTTATCTTCCTGCCGAGACGCCGCGCCACTTCTTCCGCAACGCGCAAAGCGAACAGAGGATTTTTCGCTTCGACAATGCGTGCGCAGAAGATAAAGTCGAATGGCTTCTCCTCGTCGACCGAACCCGGCAAGTAAGCTTCGTTATCGATGCAAAGGCACGACTGGAAGCAGTCGTCAGGCGAAATGCCGTAGCTCTCGTAAAGCCGTTGACCTCCTGCGCTGGCTGCCACGAATGCATGCGAGCGCGCATAGACGATGCGCCGGATCAATTTGTGCGGCGTGCTCAATCCCTCTTCGGATACATCGGTGCCATCGGTCATCGGCACATGCATGATGCCTTTCGCCAGTGCATAGCCAAAGGCATACAGGTAGGTGGGATTGAAGCCGGTGGTCACCACGACTTTCGGCGCAAACCGGTTGAGCGCGGAAACCACGTCGAAATTGTTGTGAATGAAATTATCGCCGCGCGTGACAAAACGCTCCCGCAGAAACACATGGTTGAAGTTTAAAGGGGGAAGTTTCCATTCCCGGTTTGGTTCGCGCCGGCTGCAGAAAATCACTTGCAGATCGATATCCGGCATCTGACCGATTTTTTCATAGATCGGGATGCGAAACGGCGGCGGATGATTCGTAATGATCGCAATTTTCAGCGCGGGTTCGTTGCGCGTATTTTTGCTGTAGTTACTGATCGGTTCCACGGGCGCGAGGTGAACTCTGTTATCTATGTTTCGGTGCATGAGAATTCTAATAATTGATTTGGCAGTTACCGCAGCACGACGCCCGCGATTCCACTTGATAAGAAGTCTGCACGGAAAATCCCGATTGCTTATTGACTAGAGTCTAGAGACGGTTATCAAAATTTCCGGAAGCCTCAAAGGTTTTTATCCGATTTACCGGACGCGAAATCCAGCAGCCGTAAACGGTCCGTGCGCAGACATTTCGCTGCGATGCGCAATGGTGTCTCCGTGCGAAGCCGCACAGCCGACAAGGCTCCGGGCCGGAGCTTTTATTGTCTTTGCGGTTTTACGGGAGCCGTTGGCGCGGTCGCGCCATCCTTGGCCCTGGTGCGCCTCCAGCCGACCAATCCGTCGAGCCGGCCAAGGAGTATCGCGTATCCGTAAGCCAGATCGGTACCGAAGGAGCCCTTCAGCAGCGGGCGCATCACGGGTGAGACCACGCCGCGAGCGCTAACCCCGCACGGCACCTTGTGTTTCGCGTACTGCGCGCCCGTGCCACGCGCACGTT
>JAQGLQ010000330.1 GCA_028292785.1 Noviherbaspirillum sp.
AGGCACGGGCCTTCCATGTAGTTGACGGCTTCGCGTTGCGGGGCGTTCATACCAGACTGCGGGGGATGTGACATGCATGACACCGGAGAAACAGAAGCGGGCCATTGTATCAGCGCGGCGCCGGCCCAATAGCAGGCTTGCATTTTTGCCAACGGCAAAAAATCGTTTCAGCAACGCCGGCGATTTTTGTGCTTGATCGCGGCGGGCGATTGCTTTAGGTCAGTGCGGGGTACCGGGCGCGGTCTATCGTCGAATCATTCCGCACGCCGGGGAACGATATGACGCGCACCGATGCACTGTCGCTGTCTGCGATCGCGATCGCCGGCGCGATGCTTTCCGCGGCTTGCTCGCGCAACGCCGATGCGTATTTCCCCGGCTACGCCGAAGCGGAATATGTACGGCTCGCCGCACCGATCTCCGGCACCTTGCAAAAACTGCATGTGCGACGCGGCGACACGGTGCGACGCGATGCGCCGGCCTTCGTGCTGGAACAGGATAACGAACGGGCCGCGCGCGAGGAAGCGGCGGCGCGGGTGCGCCAGGCGCAGGCCCAAGTCGCGGACCTGAAAAAAGGCAGGCGCCCCGACGAGGTCGCCGCATTGCGCGAACAGCTGCTGCAGGCGCAGGCCCAGCTGCGGCTGTCGTCGGCGAACTTCGCGCGCCAACAACGGCTGGTGGCCGACCAATTCATTTCGCCGGCCAGCCTCGATGAAGCGCAGGCCGCGCTGCGCCGCGATGAGGCGCGCGTCAGGGAATTGCAGGCGCAGTTGCGCATTGCCCGGGTCGGCGCGCGCAGCGACGAGATCGTCGCCGCCGAACAAGAGCGCGACGCGGCCCGGGCGCAGCTCGCGCAGGCCGAATGGCGGCTCATGCAAAAGACGCAGCGCATTCCCGCGGACGGCGAAGTGACCGATGTGATGTACCGCGAAGGCGAGTGGGTGCAGGCCGGCAGCCCGATCGTCAGCATGCTGCCGCCGCAGAATGTGAAGCTGCGCTTTTTCGTGCCGGAGACGGTGGTGGGCACCTTGCGCTCCGGACAGGAAGTGACGGTGCAATGCGACGGCTGCGCGCGTCCGCTGGCGGCGCGCATCGGCTATCGGTCGAACTCGCCCGAATACACCTCGCCGCTGATATACAGCAGGGAGAACCGGGCGACGCTGGTATTCCTGGTCGAGGCCTGGCCGTCGTCGCTCGAGGACGCGCCGCTGCTGCACCCCGGACAGCCGGTGGAAATCAGGCTGGCGCAGCGATGAACGCCGAGCGGGTCATCGATGTGCATGGCCTGACCAAGCGCTTCGGCGGACGCACGGTGGTCGATCATGTGGACATGCTGGCGCTGCGCGGACAGATCCATGGTTTCCTCGGACCGAACGGCAGCGGCAAAACCACCACCATCCGCATGCTGTGCGGGTTGCTGACGCCGGATGAAGGCAGCGGCACCTGTCTTGGCTTCGACGTGCGCGGCGGCTCGCGGGAAATCAAGCGGCGCTCCGGCTACATGACACAGCGCTTCAGCCTGTATGAAGAACTCAGTATCGAGGAAAACCTTGACTTCATCGCACGCATCTACGAGGTGTCCGGCCGCAGGCGCAAGGTGGAGGAAGCGCTCGAGCGCCTCGGCCTCGCGAGCCGGCGCGGACAGCTGGCGGGCGCGCTGTCGGGCGGATGGAAACAGCGGCTCGCCCTGGCCGCATGCCTGCTGCACGATCCGCAGCTGTTGCTGCTGGATGAGCCGACCGCGGGCGTCGACCCCAAGGCGCGGCGCGAATTCTGGGATCATCTGCATGCGCTCGCGGCGTCCGGGCTGACGGTGCTGGTGTCGACGCATTACATGGATGAAGCCGAGCGCTGCCACCGGCTGGCCTACATCGCGTACGGGCGGCTGCTGGCGCACGGGACGGCGGCGGAACTGATCGCGCAAGCATCGCTGACGTCGCGCGCGGTGTCCGGGCCCGGACTGGCGGAACTGGCCGATGCCTTGCGCGCCAGAGCTGACATCCATACCGCCTGGTTCGGCGCGTCGCTGCATGCGACCGCGGGACCGGAGATCGAACTCGACCATGCGCTCGCGCCGTTGCTGGCGCCCGGCATGCAATGCGCGCCGATCGCTTCCACGCTGGAAGACGTGTTCATCGTCTTGATGCGCGCGACAAGGGACAACTATCCGTGAGGACGCCATGAGCTGGTCGCGCTTTCTCGCCATTCTCATCAAGGAGTTCCGGCAGCTGCGGCGCGACCGCCTGACCTTCGGCATGATGGTCGGCGTGCCGGTGATGCAGCTGATCCTGTTCGGTTTCGCGATCAACAGCGACCCGCGCAACTTGCCGATGGCGATCGTGGTGGCCGATCACAGCGAGTTCTCGCGCAGCCTGGTCGCCGGGCTGGAAAATTCCAGCTATTTCCGGGTCACCGATCGTCCATCCGGCGAGGCCGAAGGCAACCGGCTGCTGGCCGAGGGTCGGGTGCAATTCCTGCTGGTGGTGCCGCCCGATTTCTCACGCCGCCTGCTGCGCGGCGAACGTCCCGCCGTGCTGCTTGCCGCCGACGCCACCGATCCCGCGGCATCGGGCAACGCGCTGGCGGCACTGAACGCGATCGGCCGCCAGGCGCTCGCGCACGACCTCGATGGGACGCTGCGCATGCTGCGCCCGGTCGATCCGCCCTTCGAGTTTCGCATCCAGCGGCGTTATAACCCGGAAGGGATTTCGCGCTACAACATCGTGCCGGGCCTGATCGGCGTGGTGCTGACCATGACCATGGTGATGATGACATCGCTTGCCATGACGCGCGAACGCGAAACCGGGACCATGGAAAACCTGCTGGCGACGCCGGTGCGGCCGGTCGAAGTCATGGCGGGGAAAATCGTGCCTTACATCCTGATCGGCCATGTGCAGGTGACGGTTATTGTGATCGCCGCGCGCCTGCTGTTCGATGTGCCGCTGATGGGCAGCGTCATGCTGCTATCGCTCGCGCTCCTGCTTTTCATGGCGGCCAATCTCGCGATCGGCTTTACTTTTTCCACGATTGCGCGCAACCAGTTGCAGGCAATGCAACTGACGTTCTTCTTCTTTTTGCCCTCGATGCTGCTGTCGGGTTTCATGTTTCCGTTTCGCGGCATGCCGCGCTGGGCGCAGATGATCGGCGAAGCGCTGCCGCTGACGCACCTGTTGCGCATCGTGCGCGGCATCATGCTCAAGGGAAGCGGCGCGGCGGAAATCGCCGGTGAGCTGTGGCCCATCGCCGCCTTCATGATCGTCGCCGCGATGGCCGCGCTCGCCCGTTACCGGCAGACGCTTGACTGAGGCAGGCAAAAAGCAAGCAAAAAAAACGGGACCCAGGGTCCCGTCGAGAAGGCGCACAATCGGGAATTATTTCGGATGCCCGAGCTCCATCGCCCAATAGTTCTTGTAGGTTGATGCGGAATTGCTCACGCAGGTCACGCCGACTTCCGCGTAAATGTCGTTCATGATGTTGGCGCAATGGCCAGGGCTCTTGAGCCAGTCGTTCATCACCTGGTCCATCGTGGTTTGGCCAGCGGCGATGTTTTCGCCCACCGCATTCCAGACATAGCCCGCTCCGGTAATGCGCTGATCGAAAGTGCGACCGTCCTGGCTGGTGTGGGAGAAGTAATTCTTGATACCCATGTCGGTCGCATGGCTGACGCCGGCGGCAAACAGCTTGTCGTTCCAGCTCAGCGGCCCGGCGGCGCTGTAATAGGTGTTGCCGCACATCCGGCTGTTGGCGCGCGCGGCATTGATGCGATTCATGATTTCCTGCTGAAAGTTCGGAATGCCGCAGCTGGTGGCCGAGGTCGCTATCGAGGAAGATGCGGCCGGGGCGTTCGAGGAAGTTGCCGGCGCTGCGGGTGCGGCGGTCTCCAGAGAGGTCGCGGGCTTGGTCACGGTCGATGAGGCGGGTGAAGCGGCCTCTATCGAATTCGATTGGGATGCCGCGGCCGCAGGAGTGCCTGCCGATGCCGGCGCAGTGGCGCTGGTGGAGGTTGAACCCTGGGCGCCGGTCGGCGCCGTGGCCGAAGCACCGCTTTCACCCCCGCCGCCACCGCATGCGCTCAACGCGGCAACAAAGA
>JAQGLQ010000181.1 GCA_028292785.1 Noviherbaspirillum sp.
GGATGCCGAGCGCCAGCACATCGATCTTCAGCAGGCCCATGGCATCGAGGTCATCCTTGTCCCACTGGATCACATTGCGCCCCTCCATCGCCGCGTTCTCGATCGGCACCAGCCGCGCCAGGCTGTCGCGCGCGATGACGAAGCCGCCGCTATGCTGCGACAGATGGCGGGGAAAGCCGATCAGCGTCTGCGCCAGCATCACCAGTTTTTGCACGATGGAGGAATCGGGGTCCATGCCGTATTCGCGCAATCGTTCCGCGCTGATCCGGCGTCCGTCCCACCATTGGTGGGAGCCCGACAGGCGGTTCATCTGCTCGAAATCCATGCCCAGCGCCTTGCCTACATCCTTGAGCGCCGAGCGCGGCCGGTAAGTGATCAACGCCGCCGTCAATGCGGCGCGATGCCGCCCGTATTTGCGGTAGATGTACTGCATGACTTCTTCGCGCCGTTCATGTTCGAAATCGACGTCGATGTCGGGAGGCTCGTTGCGCTCCCTGGAAATGAAGCGCTCAAACAGCGCGCTGGAACGCGCGGGGTCCACCTCGGTAATCTTCAGGCAATAGCAGATCGCAGAATTGGCGGCGGAACCGCGTCCCTGGCACAGAATGCCCTGACTGCGCGCGAAGCGCACGATGTCGTATACCGTCAGGAAATAGGGCTCATAGGACAGCTCGGCCACCAG
The DNA here is from genome assembly GCA_028292785.1 of Noviherbaspirillum sp. Next base: position 683 of record JAQGLQ010000181.1, read on the forward strand.
CACCAATTCATGCTCGATCTGCCGCTGGACCTCGGCGGGTATGCCTTGCGGATAACGCTCCGATGCGCCGTCATAGGTCAGCTTGCGCAGATAGGTGCTCAGGTTCCACCCGGACGGCGCGATTTCCTCCGGATACTGATAGCGCAACTCTTCGAGAGAGAATGTGCAGCGCGCCGCGATGGCCAGCGTTTGCTCCAGCAGCGCGGGCGAATAGATCTGCGCCAGCCGCATGCGGTGGCGCAGGTGCTGCTCGGCGTTGGGATGCAGTTCCAGACCACATTCGGCCAGCGGCTTGCCGAGACGGATCGCAGTCAGCGTATCCTGCAAGGGCTTGCGCGAGCGCACATGCATATGCACATCGCCGGCGGCGACCAGCGGCAGCGCATGCGTGCATGAAAGTTCCGTCAGTTTTTCCTGCCACAAGGCGTCGTCGATCCCGTGCAGCAGCTCGATCGCGATCCATGCGCGACCCGGGAAGGTCGCCGCAACCCATGCGGCTTGCCCGGTCAGTTGCGCATCGTCCGCCCTCCTGTCCGGCACCAACAGGGCAAGGCAGCCGGGCAGGTTGTGCAGATGCGCTGTTTGCAACGCCGGCTGCCGCGCATCGATGTCCTCGCGATGCAGCTCATAGCTTCCTTTCGGTGCGCGGCATCTGCCCAGCGTGATCCACTCCGCCAGGTTGCCATAACCTTCGCGGTTCATCGCCAGCAGCACCAGCTTGAGTCCGCAGGCAAGCGTCGCTTCGCTGCCGAGGATGAGATGCAGTCCGCATTTTTTCGCCTCGACATGCGCGCGCACCACGCCTGCCAGCGAACATTCATCGGTGATGGCAAGACTGGCATAGCCCAATGCACATGCGCGCTCGACCAGTTCCTCGGGATGCGATGCGCCCTTCAGGAAACTGAAATTGGACAGGCAATGCAGTTCGGCATAGGACGGCAATCCGGACATCAGAAAAAACCATGCAGGAACCAGCCCGGCTCTTCGATGCCGGCGCCCTGCCGCTCCCGATACACCCACAACAGCAGATGCGCATCGTTGCAGGCGATGAAATAATCCCGCGTCGCCAGCCCATCGTCCCACCAGCCGGCTTCGATGCGCTCGGGCCCGGCCAGCATGGTCAGCGGGCTTTGATAAAACGGCTTGTTCCCGCGCACCAGCAATGGCAATGGGTCCCGCAGAAGCCATGCGGGGCGCGTCGAGAATGCGGCGAGCAACCCGGCCTGCGCCGGACGTCCTTTGTGGCCGCTGGCGATCCTGTTCGCGGCGATCGACATCGAACAGCGTTCCGGCCGATGGTCGCCTGCCACCGCCAGGCGGCTGACCGCCTCCTGTCCCAGCCGGCTTTCCAGGCGTTCGATCAGACGCGCCATCGACTCGGCCCGGCTCGCGGCGCTGGGAAACAGCTCGGTATTCGGCGCGGCGAGCGGCTCGACATGCTCCGCCTGCAAGGTCAGCTCGATCACGGAATCGGACAGCACCACTTTTGCCAGATGCTCTTGCAGCAGCAGCGTCAGATGCGCAAGATCCCGGCTGGCGCTGCCCAGCATGATCGTTACTGTCGTGGTTTCATTCCTGCCGGAGCGAGCCTTCCCGTGATGCAGCAGCAAGGCAAAACGTGTTACCGCCGCATGCCGCGCGACCAGCCATCCCGTCATCTGCATCAGCAACCGGCGCGCGGCGAACAGCAGCGCATCGGTGGTCTCGACGCGCGACGGCAACTCCAGCCAGGCGGAGAACGTCGAGGGAAGTTCGACCCAGGCATGAACTTCCGGCTCGGCCCCGAACGCGCGATCGAGTTCAGCCAGCACTTCTCCCCCGAAACGCCGGGTGATGCCGGTCCGAGGCAAGCGGCGCAACTGGCCGATGGTCTGGCAACCAATCGAGCGCAGCGTATCGAGATGCGCCTGCACCGACTGCATCAATGCTACCGGCAGGCCGTCGAGCAGCATGGCGAAGGATTCGCCATCGCCGTGCAGCCCGTCCGCATGCCGCGCGAACAGCCATGCCGCCGTTGCCGTGGGCGCGCTTGCCAGTTGCGGCGTGAAGCCCAGCTCGATCACTCCGCCGCGCAAGCGTTCGCTTAGCGCGACATGACCGCCGAACAGTCGCAGGCTGGCCGACACATCCAGCAACAATCCGTTCGGGAGCAGGCTCACCTGCGGCGTGAAATGCAGCGCCCACAAAGCTGCCTCCATGACCGCATCGGCCTCGATGCCATGGTCGCGGGCAATCAGCACGATATCCGCGGCGCGCGCCAGAGCGCTGCTTTCATGCATGCCGCCGGCGATGCCCGCATCGCGCGCGCAGGCATTCGCCCAGCCGATGCGCCTGCCTTCCGTGACCGCCAGCGGCATGCTGCGCTCCAGGCTTTCCCGCAACGGCTCAGGCCAGCGACGCCAGGCGAGATCCAGCGGCAGCTGTGGCAGGCACAGGGCGATCCATAACATGGGCAGACTCGGCGGTGAAAGTTGCGGAAGGACTGTCAATGACGCGGCGTTCGTTTAGCGCCCGCTCCATGACGGGCGGCAAAACAGGCTGCAGGATCACCGGGCCGCTTGCCGCCGGTCCGCGCCGCTTGATCACTTCCACCGAAATCCCCCCGGATGGCGCCGCCTCGCACAAGAGGCGCAAGGGTGCGGGCGACGACTCCATGTGCGCCACCGCCGGCCGGAACACGAAGGTCAGGCCGTCGCCATTATTGGCGGCCAATTGCAGACGCCGCAAATGCTCGGGTCTGGCCTGCGGCAGCCAGCACAGCAGCGCGCCGAATTGCGCGTTCTTCAACACCTGTTCAACCGCCCACAAACGGTCGGCCGGTTTTTCGGACTGAACCAGCAATACCTGGCTGATATCGATGCCCGCTTGCGCCAGGGCGGGAGCAAAAACCCGATGCGGCGGCGCCAGCAGGATGACGGTCCTGCCCTCCCTGGACAAATCGGCCAGCGCGGGCCCCAGCAAACGAAATTCCCCTCCCCCGTGTTGCGTCCATAGAAGCTCGGTAAGCACCGACGCAGGCCAGCCGCCGCCGGGCAACTCGCGGTTTAAACGCGCAAAACCGGTGGAAACGCTGGATAACCGATGATTACCGAGCGAATCGCCGCGCCACAGGACATGCGGCAGGGATGCCGCCAACGCTTGAGCGCCGGAAAGGCGCTGCGCAGACGGCGAGGGAGAGGGAAAATGCATGGATGCCTCGCTGAGAAAACATGAGATAGTAATAATACTGTATAAAAACACAGTAAGCAGGCAAAAATTTCGTGCTTGACAACATGTCGACATGTTGATTCGTCATGCTCCAGCCGAAGAAAGAAAACCATGGCTTTCAACCCTATCTGCCCGGGCTTTGATCGACGTTCAATCCCCCGCATGGTGAATATTTTGTGTGGTTGGCAGGGTCTATATTTTTATTGTTCATTCAACCATCGCAGGAGATGACCATGAGCTATACAGATGCGAATCGCGATACGTATGGCATGTACAGGAAAACCGGCAGCGGTCCGGGCCCCTTCCTGATGGGTGCCGGTACGCTTCTCGGTGAAGATGTCTACAACGAACAGGATGAACTGCTGGGCGAAATCAAGGAATTCATGCTGCAGATGGATAGCGGAAAAGTCGCCTATGCGGTGCTCTCTTTCGGCGGTTTCCTCGGCCTCGGCACAAAGCTGTTCGCGGTGCCGTGGAATGCGCTGAAGCTCGATACCGTCAACAAGCGCTTTGTCCTCAATGTCGAGAAGGATCGCTTGAAGAATGCGCCGGGCTTCGACAAGGACGACTGGCCGGACATGAACGATCAGTCATGGGCGAGCGGCATCCATTCCTTTTACGGCACGGGTGCCGTGGATCCGACCAGGCATTAGAACCATACCGGGATATCGCAATATGAAAGAAACAGTCCGGCGCTTTTTATCCGGCGAAGGCGTGGACAATCGCGGCCGTTCGCTCGCCAGCGTGCTGCGATGGTCCGACGATGCGCTGGAATTTCACCACGATTTCATCCAGTGGCTTTTCCCTCTGGAGCAGGCAAGCCGCTTCAATCCGGATGCGCCGGTGCTCGCCCCACGGGATTTCGCCGAACTCGGCAAGGATCCCAGAGTCCTCGATGGACTGCGCGCCGCGTTCAGCCGGATGCTCGGCTTCTATGGACTTGCATGGGACGGTACAAAAGTCGTGAAGGCGGAGAACTGGAGAGCGCGCAGCCCGAACTGGGCCTTGACGCCCACCCACAATGACCTGCGCATTACCCGCATCCTGCGCTCTCTTGCCTTGTTCGGATTGCATGAGGAAGCAGCGGCTTTTCTGGCCTTCCTCGAAACGCTGCTCGGGCAAAAGCCATCCTCCTCTCACCGCAGCGCCGCGCTGCCCCATTGGCAGAAGGCCGTGGCGGTTTCATGGTGAACAGACAAGCCGGCAGCTGCGTGCCGAAGTCGATTTTTTTTACACCTCTCTCCGAAAACCCTGAAGCCGCCATCCCCGCAGCCACATCCGCGATACTCAAGCGCTTGTATTCATGGAGAATTTTGTGCTCATGGGTTCCAATGGCATGGCTTATGCGTGATAATGCCGATCGCGAACAGTGCGCAAGACAATCGTTGCCGGAATGGCAAAACCGAATGCAAAGCGCGCGGACCGTTCGTCACGGCATAGCAGCACCGCCAACTATCCAACTGATACGCAATCGACCCCGCCGATGATTCGGTTCCCGGTCTCATGACCGAAGGCGCCGCATCGAGCACGGATTTGAATAGTCATAGTCTGCCCATGCGAATGAACATATCGCCGGATACCGCAAGCTCGTATTTGAAGCCCTTCATGGCCGCGCTGGTCGCCCTGCCCTTGTGCATCGGCAGCGCCACGGCGTCCACCAATCCCGTCCCCGAGAAACTCATTCAGCTGGCAGCCATGCATGAACATGCCGAAGGCGTGCCGCGCGATTATTCCAGGGCTGCGGAACTGTATTGCCAGGCCGCGAAGGCCGGCCATGCCGATGCCCAGTATGCCCTCGGATGGATGTATGCCAATGGACGCGGGGTGTCCAGGGACGACAGCGTGGCGGCGCAGCTGTTCGCGATGGCGGCGGCGCAAGGACATGAGCATGCCGGCAGAATGCTGGGTTATACCGCCGTATCTTCGGCATCCTCGCTGCCGACATGCCTGCTGCCCGATCCGCTCCCCGCAGAAACGCAACAGGCACAACAGGAGGCAGAAGAGGACAGCGCGGACAATTATCCGAAGGGGCCGATCCAGACCCTGGTTCATCAACTTGCCCCGCGCTACAACGTCGATCCCAAACTTGCGCTTGCGATCATTTCCGTCGAGTCGGGTTTCAATATACGGGCCTTGTCGCCCAAGAATGCCCAAGGGCTCATGCAGCTCATCCCCCAGACAGCGGAGCGCTTCCGCGTCAAGAATGCCTTCGATGCGGAAGAAAACATCAAGGGCGGCCTGGCCTATCTTCAATGGCTGCTGGCATTCTTTCGGGGCGACGTGACGTCAGTCGTTGCCGCCTACAATGCCGGCGAGGGAGCGGTCGAAAAATACCGCGGCGTGCCTCCTTATCCGGAGACCCGGAATTACGTCAGAAAAGTGACGGCGCTGTATAAAAAGATAAGCCATCCTTATTGAGCCTGAGCCGGGCTCAAGCATCCGGCGCCCTCGTTGATTTTTGCTATCGCATTTCGGGGCGCAATCATTGGTGCATCCCGGATTTTGCGTCAGCCATGTACACAAATGGCACCATGCTTGTGCGCGCATCGCCCAACCTTGATCTTTTCTCAAAGGAAGCGTGAATCGCACTTGCATTGCGGCCAATCCGGTCTACTCTAGACCGTGAGACTTTAGAGCCTGGCTGAAGAAGCCTGTTTAAAAACCAGAGAGCACGTCAATTCGGGTCGGGAAGCGTAGCCGTACAAACGATACGGTTAAGCATCGCAGGCCCGAGATGGCGTGCGCATCCGGTTTACAGACAAGTTCCTGGAAACTGCTCGGGTCTTAACCGTGCGGCGCTACCGCTCCGCGATTGCGACCAGACTATTCCGTTCAGATGAAGAGAGTCAGCCTCTATAGCAAATCCAGCCGGTCGCGATCGCCCGGGACGGCAACGGCAGCCAGCAAATCCGCCGCCGCAGGAGCCGGCCAGCCAGTGAAAAACACGGCGGCCGCGCAGACGCCCCCGTCCCCGGGGCAACGACGACGGTATGCCGCCCGCGCCCGGGAATTCATCAGCCGGCACGAACGCCTCTTCCTCATTGCTTCCACCGCCTTGCTGAGCCTGGCCCTGTTCATTGCATACACGGCGAGCAGGCCCGCGGCGCGCGAAATCACGCAAAAGGATATCGATGCGGCCGTCTTTCATACTCTGGACAAGAATGTGCTGCCGTCGCCGGAGGCAAAAGCCTTCCGCATGGTGCAGCGTTCGGTGGTGCGCGTGCGCCAGCTGGCCCACCAGCGCGATCAGGAAGGTGGCGCCGACAAGGTGCGGGGCGTCGGCACCGGCGTTGTGATCGTCGACAAGGGAGTCATCCTGACCAATCTCC
>JAQGLQ010000226.1 GCA_028292785.1 Noviherbaspirillum sp.
CTTTAATGGTGAAAAACTGCGTCAGTTGGTACTTATCGGCTATTTTTGCGCTATTTCATTGCTTTTAAGAGATTTAATATATTTTATTTTTAAGCCGAGCATGGCAGAATCGGTTATCAGGCTTAGGCACCTAAGCTAGAATAAAGCCTAGATTAACCTCGGAATCCCGACGTTAGCGGTCACAGGATGAAAGGCAGGTAAAGGCATGAGTGCAGCAGAAGGCAGGAATGTGCGGGAAATCGTGCCCGGCGGCTCGGCATACTGGAGCCAGGCGGTATCGAGCGAGCGCCTGGCGCATTTGATCAAGATCGCTTACAGGGGCTTTTCGCGCGGATTGCAAATGCGGCTGCGCAAGCACTCCGTGCTATACGGCCACTGGACGCTGCTGCGCATCCTGTGGCAAACCGACGGCATCACGCAGCGCCAACTGAGCGAACAGGCCGGCGTCATGGAACCGACTACCTTCGCCGCGCTGCAGGCGATGGAAAAGCTCGGTTACATCACCCGCCAGAAAATGGGCAAGCAAGTGCGCATCTTCGTCACCCCCAAGGGTGCGGCACTGAAGACCCTGATCGTCCCGGCCGCGGAGGAAGTCAATCAGATCGCGCTGTCCGGCATTGCGCCGGAGGATCTCACCGCGACCCGGCGCACCATGCTTGCCATGATCGAGAACCTCTCGGCCGACGAACCGGCGTGGCTCGAGCGGGAGTCGATGGCGACCGCCGCCGCGCAGGATGAAGAAACCATCACCACAACCAGCAACGACTAGCCACGCTAGCGATCACTAGCGAGCAAAGGAGAACAATCGACATGACAAATCCTTCAGCGGCAAGGACGCCGGCATCCGGCGTGATCCAGATCGGCATCGTGGGGCTCGGCGCCGCCGGCCGCGCTTTCGTTCCGGCGATTCTCGGCCACCCCGGCCTCAAACTGGCGGCGATCGCCGATCCGGTGTCGCAGGTCAGGGAAAGCGTCACCGCCGAACTCGGTGTCGCCGCTTACGCTACGCTGGCTGAACTGCTCGACCATCCGGGGCTGGATGCGGTGTACATCGCTACGCCGACCGATCTGCATCCGGAGCATGTCGAACAAGCCTGCGCCGCGAAGAAGCATATCCTGGTCGAGAAACCGATGGCCACGACGCTGGAGGAAGCGCGCGCCATGATCGCCGCCGCCGACCGCGCCGGCGTGGCGCTGCTGGTCGGACACTCGCACAGCTATGACATGCCGATCAAGAAAATGCGCGAGATCATCGCCGGCGGCACGCTCGGACGGGTGCGCATGGTGAATACCTGGTGCTTCACCGACTGGATCTACCGCCCGCGGCGGCCGGAGGAACTCGATGCCAGCCTCGGCGGCGGCGTGACCTACCGCCAGGGTTCGCACCAGTTCGACATCATCCGCCTGCTCTGCGGCGGCATGGTAAAGACGGTCAAGGCGAAGACCTTCGACTGGGACCCGAGCCGCAGCGCGATCGGCGCGCACACGGTTTTCCTCGATTTTGCCGATGGCGCCGCCGCTACCGCGGTCTATAACGGCTACGGCAGCTTCTCGACCATGGACCTGTGCGGCGATGTCAGCGAATGGGGCTACATACAACCGCCGGGCAGCCGCCCGTGGGCGCGCCGCCCCGCCCCCGGCACGACGCCCGAGGCCGAATTGCGCGCGAAGCAAGCGCGCGCCAAGAACGCCATTCCGGGCAGCGCCCCCTATCAGCCCTACTTCGGGCTGACGCTGGTCAGCTGCGAAGGCGGCGACATACGGCAGTCGCCGACCGGACTGAGCATCTATACCGAGGACGGACTGAGTGAAATCGAATTGCCTGCCGACCGCACGCCGCGCGATCTCGTCATGGCCGAGTTCCATGACGTCATCACCGGAAAGGCGCCGGCAGTACACGATGGGCGTTGGGGACTGGCGAATCTTGAAGTGTGCGCCGCGGCGATTGCGTCTTCCAAAAGCGGGCGTGAAGTGACGCTGGAGCACCAGGTTCCAGTCATCAGGAACGCAGGCGGGGCATAAGAAACTTCATCCCGCCTGCCTGCGGATCGTACCGCGTCAGTGTTGCGGCACCGAGCCGCGCCATGCGCCGGTTTCCGCACCGCGGCTTTCGAGCAGTTCCTTGAAGCGGTTCAGATTACCCTTCAACTGCATTTTCACGAAGCCCAGCATGTCACCGATTTTCTCGTCGGCGCTCTGCGGAACGTAATCCATCTGCAGCATGATGCGGGTCTTCGAGTCCGAAATCTTGTGGAAGGTGACTACGCCGGAATTCTGCACGCCGCCGATGCTGCGCCATGCGATGCGCTTGTCGGGGATCTGTTCCGTGATTTCGGCGTCCCATTGCTCTTCCTTGCCGGCCACATCGGCGCGCCAGCGCAGATGCGTGTCGTCAAGTTGCCGTACTTCACGCACGCTATCCATGAATTTCGGGAAGTCCTCGAACTGCGTCCACTGGTTGTATGCGGTGCTGACGGGTACGTTCACCTCGATCGCTTCTTCGACGGTGGATGTGCCGGAACCCGCGCCTGCATTACGGGATTTCTTCAACTGTTTGGATAAAAGAACCCCGCCCACGGCAAGCGCGGCGACGGCGACGAATCTGTTCAACATTTAATTTTCCTCCGGGTTAGGACTGTTTACGTTGGACAACTACCTCCTGATACCGAGGGCGTGCAAACCGCGACCACGAAGAGCGTCGCAGAAACGATCGGCGAACTCGGCGGCACGCACCGCCCCGCCGGTCTTGGTCCGATATTTTCTGACCGCGAAAGTTGTCATTTAGTTCGTTACGGAGATCTGTTCCGGCGAGCCGGCGACGTTTTCTAGGGTTTAGCCGTGCCGCCCGTCTCGAGTTGCTCGAGCGTCGCTTCCAGCTTGTCGCGCTTTTCGTAAAGCGCGCGCTCCGTCTCCGCGACTTTTTTGACCGAGGGTTCCTGAATGGCATCGGGTATCGTCGAGCGCACGATACGAGGGGTGATGATGACGATGGTTTCGGTCGCGATGCCAAGGTTTTCGGAAGTCGAAAACGCGCGGCCTATGATGGGCAGGTCGCCGAGCACCGGCACGCCGGTCTTGCGGTACCCGTCGGAATTCTTGATCAGGCCGGCGATCAGGATGCTTTGTCCGTCTTCGGCAACGAGTTGTGTCGTTACCTCCGTGGTCTTTTTCGACGGTATCCCGCCCGATACCGTGCCCGAGCTGACTTCAGGCCGGATCTTCATCGAGATGCGGCCGTCCACATCCACCGAGGGAACGACGCGCAGAATGACGCCGGTCTCGAGGAACTGGATCGACTCGGTACTGACATTGTTGATCGTGGTGGTCAGCCGATAGCCGATCTTGTCGCCGACATTGGTCACCGCTTCCTGGTTTTCGAGCGTCAGCAGTTTCGGCGTGGCGAGCGTATGCACCCTGCCCTTGTTGCTCAGGGCATTCAGGTGGACCTCGATGTTGCGGTTGACGATGTTGAAGAACAGGCCCGGCGTGTTCCGGTCCGCCAGTCCGCGCGTGCCACCCTGGCTGCCGGCGCCGCTATTGAAGAAGCGCGTCCAGTCGACGCCGAAGTTCTCGGAATCGTCCAGCGTCACTTCGAGAATCTTCGCTTCGATCATGATCTGCAGCGGCTGCCTGTCGATTTCGCGCAGCAGGCGCTCGATGCGCGCGATGACCTCGGGCGTGTCTTCGACCACCAGGGTGCGGCGCTCTTCCAGCAGGGTCACCTTGCCGCCGCGCGTCGCATATTTCGCGGCTATCTCGGCCACCGCCTTCGGGTTCGAATACTGGATGCGCAGTGCCTTCACTTCCATATTGACGAGATCGAGGCGGGCGGCGCTCTCTTTCTTATCCAGAATGAGGTAAGCGCCGGCCCGTTCGTCCACGCCGTAGCCGGCCGATTCGGCGATTGCATGAATTGCTTGCCGCAACGAAACATCGTAGAGATTCACGGTGGCGTTTCCGGTCACACCGGGCGAGAGCATGATGTTCACGCGTTCGCGCCGCGAGAGCATTTCGAACAGCTCTGCAATGGGCGCGTTGCGAAAGGCAAACGACAGGTCGCCGTCGGGCCTGGCGTCGCGCTGTGCCCCGGCGACCAGCGGCTGCGCGGCCAGCGCACAGGCGATGAGCAGGCGCATCCAATATGACCGGTATGATTTCATGGCGATGGTGTCCTATCCAGTTCAAGTCTCATTTGCTTGCCGTTCCCGCCCAGCACCGCTGCGCGCTCTTCCACAGTCAGCAACACATATCCCTGCACCGACTCGCCCACGCCAAGTATGCGGCCGTCGATATTTACAAGAGGGCGATCGCGGTCGAACAAAACCGCACGCAGCTCCGGCTTCCATTCCGCCACCGCTCCGCCGGCGGAAAACGATGGCGGCGCGGGACGCATGAACGGATCGCGCCGCAGTGCCGCCGCGCCGTCGGCCGCGAGCGAGACGGTGCAAGATGCTGCGACCAGGGCCGCGACCGCGATTCTCCTGAAGTCGATCGTGCTCATCGGTGTTCCATTCAACGGTAAATTGCGACCCGCGCCTTCATCTCTATTGCCTTGCCGCTTTCGTTAGGCCGCATTTCGAATCGGACGACCGCAAGATTGTCCATCGCACGCTCCAGATCCTGGAGCCACGCGATCACGTCGCGATAGCTTCCCCTGATCTCGACATCGAACGGAAGCTCCTGGAAGCTCATCACCCGGCGCGCGGCGCCCAATGCGACACTGCTCAGGACGACACCCCGACGGACGCTGACGCGATCGAGCTGGGCGACCACATGTACCGCAAGCTGCTCGGCCGAGCGTGCGTCGCCAGGCCTGTCCGCCGACATGCGCTCGATCTCGGCGGTCAGCTGCCGCTTGGCGTGTTCCAGCGCGACGCTTTCCGTGCCTTGCTGCAGATGCTGCGCGCGCTCGGCGCGTACCGTCTGCAGCGCCTTGAAGGATGGCCGTGCTGCCGTGTATAGCAGGGCGGCGGCTATCAGAAACATGCCGGCGCCGACCAGGTAAATCCGCCGCATCGGCAAAGCGACGAGAAGCGAGATCAGACGATGATTCATTGCGCTACCTCCGGAACCGGGACCAGCGCGGCCGATGCGCTGAATTCGACCATTTCGGTATTTGCACCCGCGCTGGCGCTGCTCTGGATGAACCGAACGTTCGACGTGCCGGGCTGATCCGACAATGCCTTCATGAAATCCGCCAGCACGCGATGATCGAGCGCGCCACCCTTGATCTCGATGCGGCTCGGCGGGAGCGGCGCCGCATCGCCGGCCGCGGCAGTGTCGGGATTGACGCCGCTCGCCGGGGCCTTCGGCGTATCCGCCGCCTCGCGGCCGCCGCGCATATACCTGATACTCGTGAGCCACACTCCCCCATTAAGGGCGGCGTCGATCGCATTGACGGTGTTCAGGATTTCATCGCTGCCGCGCAAGGCCGCCAGCGCGGCCCGCGCTTGTTCGAGGCGCGCCTTCTCTTCAGTCAGCGCGCTGACCTGCGCGCGCAGGGCGGAAGCCGATGCGGCGGCGCTACGCGCTCCGGCCAGTTGGGCACTCTCGACGTGCAGCTGCCAGCGCAACGTTCCAAGCAGCGCACCGCCGGTGATGCATGCCAGCGCCAACGCCGCCAGGGCGATCCGCACGGTTCGGCGCATGCGAACCATGTCGCGATAGCTGCGCGGGATGAGATCGATTTCGTTCATGGCTTACCCGCGCAACGCCAGGCCGGTCGCCAGCGCGATACCGTTGGCGGCTACCGATGACGCGCTGTATGCGGACGGCCGCGACGCGGCCAGACAGGCGAACGGATTCAGCAGCTCGACCGGAATATCGACCATGCGCTGCACCTTCGCATGGATATAGGCGTGATGCGAGATGCCGCCATTGAGATAGATGCATTTCGCCGTGCCGCCGTGCGTCTTCGAGGCGATGTAGACCAGGGTGCGCGCTATCTCTTCCTCCAGCACGGCGAATTCGCGGTGCAGTATTTCATTGATGGCGCGACCCGGCGAGCCGGGGCCCGATGAGCCGTCCTGCTCCAGGTTCGGCGCGGCATGCTTCTCCAGCATGGCCGAGGCAGCCGCCGCATCGACGCTCAGCGCCGCCGCGAGTTTTGCCACCAGCTTCGCTTCGCCGAACTCGACCTCGCGGTCGAGTATCAGCCGCCTGCCTGAAACAACGGTGATCGCGCTGCGCTGCGCGCCGAAATCAACCAGCAGAACGGAATGTTCCCTGTCGTCCGGGTGCATTGCCGTCAACAGCCGCGCCAGCGCGCTCGGAGCGATGTCGATAGCCACCGGCTCCATGCCCGCCGCCTCGAGGCGATGGAGATGCGCCAGCACAGTCTCGCGCGGCGCCACCGCGGCCAGGACGTTCAGCTCGGAGCCGGCCGCGCCGCCCCGGATTTGCTGATAGTCCACGACCTCTTTCGACAGGTCGCTCCGCAACTTCTCGCGCAGTGCCTTGATGACCGCCGCCGGCTGGACCTGCGCGCCGGAGCATTGCACTGTCAGCGGGACGATGCGCACTTCGCCGGGCGCCAAGGTCGAATACACCCTGCCGCCCGAGAATGGCGCGCGCGCCAGGGCGACACGGACGAATTTCCTGAGTGCCTTTTCATCCGCGAGCAGCAGAGCGCGTTCTCCCGGATAGCGCACCGATACGGCGGCCCGGATCGACACGCCCTTCCCGTCGTGCTCGCATTGCACCAGGTGCAGGCTTTCCGCGGCGAAGTCCACGCCGATCGGCATGATGGCCGCCTTGCGGGCGAACGGCCGGAACCAGCCGCCGAAGCGGCCCGAAGACCGCGTCGCCGCGAGCTTCGGCGGGTCGTTTTTCTCTTCTTCATCCATTCGCGTTTTCTTCCTTGCTCTGGCCTTGGCCGACTCAACAGGCTTTCAAAAACTGGATCGTCAGCCTGGGCGCATTCGCGTTTTCCCGGCTGTGAAACGCCGCCCGGTCGGGAGTACTCGCCGTCCGCAGAAGCAGGCCGCGGTTCGCAAGACCGTAGGGCGTGACATCGTTGCGTAGCCACGCATCCGCGATGGCCGTGACATCCCAGCTGTAAAAAGTGCTGGCCGTGAATACGGGATTGGTCGCCACCGCGCCGGAGCTGTAATCGCCGCCGCCGGCTTTCCACTGTGTGTTCGGCCCCGCGCTCGTCCATGTCGCCGCCGTTTCAGCCCAATCCGCGAGCACGCTGTGCACGGTGATGGTCCCCGGACCAGTTGAAGTCTCCTGGTACAGCGTGAGCCTCGCCGACAGCACCGAGCCTCCCCTCATCTCTCCGGGCAGCTGGAACTCGATCAGCGCGCGTCCGGTGTCCCGGCCGAGCTCAAGCAGTGCGTCGGTGCCGAAATTCGTGGTCGGCCGGTCCTGCCGGATCGAGGTATCCCGCCCGGCGGCGATTTCCGCGACGCGTATGTTGGACGACGACGAGGCCGGCTCTTTGCGGCCGATACCGGTGCGCGTCAAGTTCGCGCGCGTTCCGTTGGCGGTCGTTCCGCTCGCGACGACCGTCATCTGGCCGGAGCCCGAGCCGGAGCCGGAACCCGTGCTCGTAGTGGCGGCATAGCTTCCCATGCCTTCCAGCGAACCGGCGATCGCCGGAAAAGCGTTGGCGCCGCAGCCGAGTTTTTGTGCGGCCCATTTCGCATGATTGATGCCAGCCTCGGCGAGATAGCGCGCCCGTTCGGTCTCGATCTGGGCATTGACGCCGTGCATTCCCACCGCGGCCTCGCGGTTTGCCGCGAAAGCCGCGGCGGCCACGATCGCCAACGCAATACAGACCGACAGGAGCACAATGCCGCGCTGATCGGGAATCCTCATGCAGGACCTCCGAGCCGAATGGCGAAAATCGACGTCGCCGCGGTTTCGCGCACGGCCTTGATCGTAATGCTGACCTCGATGACCGGCCTGCCCGCGCGAAGCGGCGGCGACCCCATGCTGAAATTCGTGACGCCTTCGGCAATCGTCCGCGTGCCGACGGCATCCTGTTCGGTCAGGATGCCGTCGGCGAGGCTGTAGGTCACCGGCGCCAGCCAGTCTCCGGAGGAACTCGATTGCGGCTTCGGCGCCAGCGCCTTGAGGGGCGCGGCGGCGATGGCCGCGGCGATACGCCGCGACGCGAACCGCAGTCGTGCCTGCGCCTCATTCTGTTCCTGCGTCGTTGCGCGGGCGGCCAGCGCGAGATCCACGATTCTGGCCAGCGCAACCAGGATGAAGCCGCTGATCGTCATGGCTATCAGCACTTCGATCAGCGTGAAGCCTGGCGCCTGCCGGCCGGGTGCGCGCGGCTTCACGGGCGCGCCACCAGCGAAGCAAGGCTGGTCGTTCCGTCGGGAATGGCAACCCTGACCAGCAACAGGCCGCTATCCGCGGTAACGAAGGGAGAGCTGCTGCCGGGATCGTAACGAACGAGATACGCGTCGCGGGCCGGGCATGCGGCGTCAGCGGCAAGGGAATAAGCAGGGGCCGGCGTGGTCCCCGCGCCGGCTGCCGTGGCGTGCAGCACAAGTGTCGCATACGGTTCGGCAAGCACTTTCTCCATCTGATCCCTGACGCAGGCAAATTCCCCGCCTCTTGCGGCGGCGGGAATCGTCACCAGGGCGGTGGTCATCGCATCCATCGCCGGCGAAAC
>JAQGLQ010000255.1 GCA_028292785.1 Noviherbaspirillum sp.
GCGGCGTGGCGAAAGCCGACTTCGAAATGGTGGAAGTCTGACCGGACTCCCCACTGCTCATCAGCAACACGGATTTGCGCGCCCGGGAAGCGGGCACGCAAATCGCCCGACAGCCGGCATCGACACGCTGAACAAATTACACAGGAATAAACATGCAACCTCTGATCATCATTGGCGCCGGGCTTGCCGGATACACTGCGGCGCGCGAATACCGCAAGCTCGATAAGACAACTCCGTTGCTGGTCATCACAGCCGATGATGGCGGGTTCTATTCCAAGCCCATGATTTCCAACGCTTTCGCGCAAAACAAGGGCGCCGAGCAACTGATCAGCAAAACGGCGGCGCAAATGGCGCTGGAGCTGGGTGCGAACATCGTGACCGGCACCCGTGTCACCAATATCGACACCGAGCGCAAATCGGTCGAAACGACGGCGGGCACATACGAGTTCGGCAAGCTCGTGATTGCGGTCGGCGCGCAACCGATCCGGCTGGCCATCGGCGGCGGCGCATCACATGAAGTGCTGTCGGTAAACCATATCAGCGACTACGCCGCATTCCGCGCCCGGCTCGCCAGGTTCGCGCCGGACGCCCCGGCTCGGGTGACGATTCTTGGCGCCGGACTGATAGGCTGCGAATTCGCCGACGATCTGTCCGGCGCGGGCCACCCGGTGACGCTGGTCGACCCGAATAACGGGCCGCTGGCGTCGCTCGCCGCGCCGATGTTGTCACAGGGACTGCAAGTGGCGCTCGCCGCGAAAAACGTGAACCTTCAGCTCGGCACGACCGCTGCGAGCATCGACCGCACCGGCGAGGAACTGACAGTGACGACGGCGGACGGCGCATCGTTCGCCACCGATATCGTCCTGTCCGCGGTCGGCCTGCGGCCCGACCTGAAGCTCGCGCAAGCCGGCGGTCTTGCCACCGGCCGCGGCATCATTGTCGATGCCGCCGGGCAGACCAGCGCCCCGGACGTGTACGCACTGGGCGACTGTGCGGAGTACACACTGGACCAGGACGGCAACACACGCACACTGCCGTATATTGCGCCGCTGATGACCGCCGCCCGCGCGATCGCCCGCACGCTGACCGGCGAGCGCACGACCATTGACCTGAAGGCGGCGCCGGTCATCGTGAAGACGCCGTCATTCCCGCTGGCCCTGGTGCCGCCGCCGCTTCAGGTCCGCGGCGGCTACTGGGAAGCGGAGCAGAATGGCACGCGCACAGTCTGCCGTTACTTCGATGACGCGGGAGTGATGTGCGGCTTCGGCGTCGCGCCGCAGGACGCGAAGATACGCGCCGAATTGCTGGCGGCACTCGGCACGGGAACGGCGAAGCCGCTCGACGCCGCCGCTTGAAGCAAACCGCACCAATGCAATGCCGCTCCTGTCGAGCGGCATTTTTTTGAGCGAAAGCCGCACGCGATGCGGTACTCGCTCCTCGCCATCATGCATCCTTCGGTACAATCCCGGCATGTCCGAATTCGATCTGATCGCGCAGTATTTCACCCGTCCGTTGCGCCCGGACAGCCGTATCGCCCTCGGCGTCGGCGACGACTGCGCACTATGGATGCCGAACCCCGGCATGCAGTCGGCGGTTTCCTCGGACATGCTGGTTGAAGGCCGACATTTCTTTCCCGATGCGGCGCCCTTCACGCTGGGTCACAAATCCCTGGCCGTCAATCTTTCCGACCTTGCGGCGATGGGTGCGAAGCCGATTGCCTTCACGCTTGCCGTGTCGCTGCCCGAGGCGCGCGGCCAATGGCTGGCGCCGTTTTCTCAAGGGCTGGCGAAGCTTGCCGACGAACACCGATGTGAACTGATCGGCGGCGATACCACCAAGGGGCCGCTCAACATCTGCATCACGATTTTCGGTGAAGTGCCTCCGGGCCAGGCATTACGGCGCGACGTGGCACAACCGGGCGATGACATCTGGGTTTCCGGCACGCTCGGCGATGCGCGGCTCGCCCTTGCCGGCTACCGGCAGGAACTGGCGCTCGATGATGCGGCTCGGGATGCGGCCGCGGTCCGCATGCATGCGCCGACGCCGCGCGTCGCCCTGGGCATTGCCTTGCGCGGTATCGCGCATGCGGCAATCGACATCTCGGACGGTCTCGCCGGGGATCTCGGGCACATTCTGAAGCGCTCGGAGGTCGGTGCAACCCTCATGGTCGATGCATTGCCGGCCGGACCGGTATTGGCGAAGCAGGCGCGCGACTTGCGCCGCCGATTCACGTTGACCGGCGGCGACGACTATGAACTGTGTTTCACCACGCCGGCGGGCAAGCGCGATGCCGTGCTGGAAGCCGCGCGCAGCAGCGACACCGCCGTCACCCGGGTGGGTCATGTCGATGCCGCGCCCGGCCTGCGCCTGCGGAACGAGGATGGCGCCCCGCTAGACCTGAAGCTCACCTCTTTCGATCATTTCGCCTCGCCATGAAGAAGCCAGACGCCCAATTCATGCTGTCGGACCCGGCGCATATCATTGCGCAAGGTTTCGGCAGCGGCCTGTCGCCTGTTCTCGCCGGCACCTCCGGCACTCTGTTCGCCTGGTTGAGCTTCAGTGTGCTCACCCAGCGGTGGCCGCATGCATTCACGGAACTGACCTGGACACTGCTGATCGTCGTCGGCTTCGTGCTAGGTATCTGGGCATGCCACAAAACCGGGCGCGATCTCGGCGTGTCCGATCACGGCAGTATGGTGTGGGATGAGATCATCGCCTTCTGGCTGGTCCTGCTGGTGCTGACGCCGGCCGGTTTCGCCACGCAGTGCTGGGCGTTTTTCTGGTTCCGGCTGCTGGATATGGCGAAACCGCCTCCGATCCGCTATTTCGACCGCCGCTTCAAGGGTGGTTTCGGGGTAATGTGCGATGACATCGTGGCAGCGTTCGTCACGCTGCTTCTTTTCGCCCTTTGGCGCGCCGTCTGAGCGGCCGGCGCCTCTACATCGACGTGGCCGAGCGCGCCGCCTGATCGTACAGTCCCGACAGAATCCGCATAAATCGCGCCAGCTCGGTCAACTCGACGGTTTCCTTGCCGCCCTGGCTGAGGGTGGATACCAGCACTTCCTCGCGGATTTCAAAATAGCGCTTGCAGACCGCCTCGCCGGCTTCGTTGGTCGAGTACAGCACTTCCTTGCCGCGCCGCTCGCTTTGCACCAGCCCGAGCGAATGCAGTTTCTTGAGCGAGTAGTTCACGATATGGGTGTCTTCGATATTCAGGATGAACGCGATATCGGCAAGCTTCTTCTCGCGCGCGCGATGATTGATATGGTGCAGCACCAGTACATCGGTGATCGTCATATCCTTCATGCCGGCTGCCGACATGCACCTGACCGCCCATCGGTTGAATGCGTTGACGGCGATGATCAGGCCGAATTCGAATTCACTGAGTTCCGCGCTGCGCCCGGTTTCGGCCGACGCCCGGCCCGCAGTCCCGGTCTTTGGAGCCTTGGCCGCCGGTTTCACCGAAGTCGCTCTGAGGCTGTTTTTCTCACGTGGCATCGTGTGGCTCCGTATAGTTGTTATGCAATACTCATTTTTTAATGAGTTTCACAAGCTGCATCTTAACCGCAGAATGCATAACGCAAAACGGGCAATGACTGGCGAAGCCGTTTCAGCCTGACAGAGGTGGCGACGTTTACCCTGCGCGACTTGGGGCGGTGGTAAAGTAGGACGGTGGAAAACATCGAACAACAAGGAGTGGAGCGACATGGAAGATGTGATCGAACTTGCCGCGCGCGTCGGGCGTGCGCTTCAAGAGAAAGGCTTGCTGCT
>JAQGLQ010000274.1 GCA_028292785.1 Noviherbaspirillum sp.
CGGATGCCACAGGCAGTCCGGGTGGCACGGGCAAATGACCGCCAGGCATCGCCACGATCGCGCTATTGCAGTAACAGTTTACAACCAACCAATGGAGTGATTATGGATAACAATGATGTGGTCTCTACCCTGAACGATCTGATTGAAACGTCCAAGGATGGCGAGGAAGGTTTTCGCACCTGCGCCGAAGATGTCAAGGATGCACAGCTCAAGACGCTGTTTCTGAATCGCGCGCAAAGCTGCGCTACGGCGGCGGCCGAATTGCAGCAACTCGTCCGCACCTATGGCGGCACCCCGGAAACCAGTGGCGGACTGGGCGGCGCGATTCACCGGCGCTGGGTCGATATCAAGGCAGCAATCACCGGGCGTGACGACAAGGGCGTGCTGACCGAATGCGAGCGCGGCGAGGATGTCGCGGTACACAGCTACCGCGCGGCGCTCGAGAAGAGCTTGCCCCCGGAAGCGCGCGCCGTCGTGGAGAAGCAGTACCAAGGGGTCCTCAAGAATCACGACATGGTCAAGGCATTGAGGCAAAAAGCGGAAAACACCTGACCGAAGCGGTGCGAGAACCCGAAAATCACGAAATCAAAAGATCGACGATCTCTCTGCTGTAGTTGAGCCTGCACGCGGGACAATGGCGCAAGCCGTTGTCCCGTATTTTTTGCTGTGCGTCTTCCTCCCTTCGCCAAGGAGAAGGCGTCTCTTGTAACGCGCTGGAGTAAAATAGCGGCCTTCCGATCGCCTCCGCCCCAGGATGGCAGGCTTTCAACACGCTTATCCGGAACACTGCGCATGCTGCGACTGACCGACGTACAACTTCCGCTAGACCATCCCGAACAAGACCTGAAATCCGCGATACTCGCGCGGCTCAAGATAGATGAAGGCGCGCTGATCGGTTTCACCGTGTTCCGGCGCGGCTTCGATGCGCGGCAGAAAAGCGCGATCACGCTCGTCTACACGCTCGACGTCGAAGTAAAGGACGAAGCCGCGCTGCTCGACCGGCTCATGGGTGCGCCGCACGTCGGCATCGCACCGGATACCACCTATCAGTTCGTGACCACGGCGCCCGCCGGTTTCGCCAGCCGCCCGGTGGTCATCGGCACCGGGCCCTGCGGCATCTTCGCCGGCCTGATCCTGGCACAGATGGGATTTCGCCCGATCATTCTCGAACGGGGCAAGGCGGTGCGCGAGCGCACCAAGGATACCTGGGACCTGTGGCGCAAGCGCGAACTGCATCCGGAGTCGAACGTGCAGTTCGGCGAAGGCGGCGCCGGTACTTTCTCCGACGGCAAGCTGCATAGCCAGGTCAAGGACCCGAAGCATTACGGCCGCAAGGTGCTGACCGAATTCGTGAAGGCATACGCCCCCGAGGAAATCCTCTATGTGAGCAAGCCGCACATCGGCACTTTCCGCCTGGTGAAGATGGTGCAGGAAATGCGTGCCACCATCGAATCGCTCGGCGGCGAGTTCCGTTTCCAGAGCAAGGTGGAGGATATCGAGATCGACAAGGGCCAGGTGCGCGGCATCGTGCTGGCGGGCGGCGAGCGCATTGCCGCCGACCATGTCGTGCTGGCGATCGGCCACAGCGCGCGCGACACGTTCCAGATGCTGTACGACCGCGGCGTACATATCGAAGCCAAGCCGTTTTCCATCGGCTTTCGCGCCGAGCATCCGCAATCGCTGATCGATCGCGCCCGCTACGGGAAATTCGCCGGCCATCCCATCCTCGGCGCCGCCGATTACAAGCTGGTCCATCACTGCAGCAATGGACGTTCGGTCTACAGTTTCTGCATGTGTCCCGGCGGCACCGTGGTCGCGGCCACTTCCGAACCGGGGCGCGTCGTCACCAACGGCATGAGCCAGTATTCGCGCAATGAGCGCAATGCCAACAGCGGCATCGTGGTCGGCATCACCCCGGCCGATTATCCCGGCCATCCGCTGGCGGGGATCGACCTCCAGCGCGAGCTCGAATCGCGCGCTTTCGTGCTCGGGGGAAGCAACTACGACGCACCGGGACAGCTGGTCGGCGACTTCCTCGCCGGCCGGCCGTCGCGGGAATTCGGCACGGTGCTGCCATCGTACAAGCCCGGCGTGCGCCTCGGCGATCTCGCGCCCAGCCTGCCGGAGTATGCGATCGAAGCGATCCGCGAAGCATTGCCGCAGTTCGATAAAAAGATCCGCGGCTATGCCTTGCGCGATGCCGTGCTGACAGGCGTCGAGACCCGCACCTCGTCGCCGATCCGGATCAGAAGGCAGGATAATTTCCAGAGCATGAACACCAGCGGCTTGTATCCGGCAGGCGAAGGAGCAGGCTATGCGGGCGGCATCATGTCCGCCGCTATCGATGGCATCAAGGTTGCCGAAGCGGTCGCCCTCAGCATGACCGGCGCCGCCGATGCACGCGGCGGTGCGCACGGCTCGTCGGATTACTAGTCGACCTCGAGCGTCTGCAGACGCGCCTTCGCCACTCCGTCCGAGATCTCGAGAAAGCCGAGCGAGATCGGCAGGCGAAAGCGCCGCGGCCCCGCGCTGCCCGGATTGACGAAGAGTATTCCGCGCTCCCGTTTGACCACGGGCTTGTGCGAATGTCCGGATATCACGACCTGGATGCCTTCCGCCTCGGGCTGGGGCTTGAGTTGCTGTAGATCGTGAATCATGTGCAGCTTTACGCCGCCGACATCGAGGGTTTCGGTTTCATGAAGAGCATCCGCCCACTCACCCTTGTCGTTGTTGCCGCGCACGGCAAGCACCGGCGCCACCTGCTCCAGTTGCTCGATGACCCGCGCATCGCAGATGTCGCCCGCATGAAGTATGCGGTCGACGCCCCTGAGCGCATGCGTGGCTTCGGGCCGCAGCAAACCGTGGGTATCGGCAATCAGGCCGATGCGGATCGTATTCATCATGAGCTTGCAGTCGAAAACCAGATGCGGTTCCTGAAAAGCCGCTTGGTTCCCTGCATCAAGCGGCCGCCTGCATCGGCGCCGCAAGCCCGACCGCCGCCGTCATCATGCTGATCGAGCCGGCATCGATGCCGTCGACGATGATCGAGACTTTCTCATCGTCCGTCTTGGTACCGGCGATATACAGCAAGGGCAGGAAGTGCTCATCGGTCGGTATCGACAGCCGCGCATCTTCGCCCCACTGCTTGAAATCAACCAGCTGCCGCACGTCGCCATTGACCAGCATGTCGCGCACCTTGTCGTTGAAACGCACCGCCCAGTCATAAGCATCGCTGCTGCCCCGCATCATGGTGCGCAGGTTATGCACCACGTCGCCGGTGGCGATGATCAGCACTCCCTCGTCGCGCAAGGGCGCGAGCCGGCGCCCCATCTCGACATGGAATTCGGGCGGCTGCGTGCCGTCGATGCTCAGCTGGATCACGGGTATGTCGGCGGCCGGATAGGCTTTGACGAGCACCGACCAAGTGCCGTGGTCCAGGCCCCAGGAGTCGTCCATACGCACGTCGACCGGCTTGAGCAGATCACGCACGCGCTCAGCCAGGGCCGGGTCGCCGGGAGCGGGATAGCGAATGTCGAACAAGGCCTGCGGAAAGCCGCCGAAGTCGTGGATGGTGGGCGGCGCGGCCATCGCGGTCACGCCGGTGCCTCGCGTGTACCAGTGGGCGGAGATGGCGAGGATGGCTTTTGGCTTCGGCAGGGCTTTGCCGAGTTGTTCCCAGGCGCGGGTATAGCGGTTGTCCTGCAATGCGTTCATCGGGGTGCCGTGGCCGAAGAAGACGCTGGGCATGCGTGAGGATGGCTGCGTGTTCATGTGCTGTTCCTGCAGGGAGTGCGTGCATAGTGAACTGCCATCTTAGAGCAGATTTGGGATTGGCACAGAGGTCGCGTTCGAGCCAGAGAGCGCTCTCGCTCATTCCGGACCGCACTCCGTCACTCCCGGAACCAGTTCATGCACCACCACTCCCGCCCCGCGCGGCACATTCTTGCGCCACGGAGCGCGCTTGATTGCACGCAGGGCATCCTGGTAGCCGCGCTCCCAGCGCCATTCGATCGAGCCCTTCGAAAAATTGATGTCCTTCGACGCCATCTGCCAGTCCCGTCCGGCGTATTCGAGCTGGATGATGTGCATGGTGGTTTCGGCCCCGAGCTCCTCGATCTCGCTCAATTCTTCCGGGCTGAGTATGCCGGGCGGGACCTTGTCGCGCAGCGCGCGCACCAGGCCGCGCAGGCGGTGCATGCGCAGATAGGTCTCGATGTGCTGATGCGAACGGGATGCATAGAGCACGTCTTTCTGACGGGTCTGGACCTGCTCCAGGGTGGAGGGCTCGGGCCCGTCGGGGCTCCACAGATCGACCATGAAGCACAGAGTCTCCGCGCGCGGCTCGTCGTTGAGGACAACTTCCAGCGGCGTGTTGGAGTACAGGCCGCCATCCCAGAACAGTTCCTTGCCTACGCGTACCGGAGGAAATCCCGGGGGCAGGGCGCCGCTCGCCATCACGTGCTCGATTTCAACCGTATGCCTGCGCGTATCGAAGGTTTCGAGGCGGCCGCAGTTCACCTGGATCGCACAGACGGTCATGCGCATTCCGCCGGGCGCATTCAGGTAATGCAGATCGACGAGGCGGCCAAGGGTCTTCGCGAGTTCGCTGGTGTCGTAGAAGCTGGCGCGTTCGGGAGCGACCGGCAGGTTGAGGGGAAAGGGATCCAGCGGCCGAGGCGAATAGAATCCGCGCACGCCGTTGAGCACGGAGTCCATTGTAGTCAGCCGGATATTCAGACGCCGCAGTTCGTCGGGCACGTGCCGCATATCGAACAGGTCGTCCTTGGCGACGGTGTTCCAGAACTCTTTCAGGCGGCCAATGCATTGGCTGTGCGCATTGCCGGCGATGATGGACGCATTGATTGCGCCAATCGATGTACCGACCACCCAGTCCGGCGTCAAGCTATGTTCATGCATCGCCTGGTAGACGCCGGCCTGGTAGGCGCCGAGCGCGCCGCCGCCTTGCAGCACGAGGACCACGCG
>JAQGLQ010000313.1 GCA_028292785.1 Noviherbaspirillum sp.
GACGTGATGAACAACCCGAGAGTCCAGGAAGCCTATTTTGGAGCGCTGACATGAGTGCCGTACTGAAGATCGAAAATCTCGAAAGCGGCTATGGGCAGCTCACCGTGTTTCGTGACCTGTCGCTGACGCTCAACAGTGGAGAAACCGTGGGCATACTCGGCGTCAACGGCGCCGGTAAATCCACCCTGCTGCGCACGATCGTGGGATTACTGCCGAAGCATTCCGGGCGCATCCTGCTGGATGGAAAGGATATCTCCGACTGGCCGGCCTACCGCCGCTCGCGCGAAGGCGTGGCGTTGGTGCCGGAAGGGCGGCAGGTGTTGGGAACGCTGACGGTGCGCGACAACCTCGAGCTGACACGGGCATCGCTGCCCAGGGGATGCCCGCAAGGCGTTTTCGAGGAGCGTCTCGCCGAAGTGTTCCGGCTGTTCCCGCGGCTGCAGGAGCGCGGTCCGAATCCCGGCAGCTCATTGAGTGGAGGCGAGCAGCAGATGCTCGCGATCGCGCGCGCACTGCTGATCGGCCCCTCGGTGCTGATGCTTGACGAGCCCACGCAGGGCCTCGCGCCCGTGGTGGTGCGTATGCTGCGCGAAACCCTGGTCGGCCTCAAGGGCAGGTTCGCGATGATCCTGGTGGAGCAGAACAGGGCCTTCCTCGAAGGCGTCGCGGATCGCATTCTGGAGATGCGGTCGGGACGGCTGATCGAGATCTATGCAAAACCGGCTGCGGCCGGGTCGGCCGCAGCGCAGAGTTCGATCGTTGTATGACCTAGCCCGTCAGCAACGCCGGCTCCAGTTTCCGCCACAATTTTTCCGGTGCTTCGACATGAATGTTGTGTCCGTAGTCCGGGATGACGACGGCTTCGGGATCGTAACGGCGCATGAGGTCCACCGAGACCATCGGATCCTTGTTGCCCGCGGCAAGATGCAGCGGCGCGTCCATCGCCCCCACCATGTGGTCTATCGATGCTCCCGCGGCGAGAAACACGCGCGGGTCCATCGCCACCCGGAATTTTCCATCCGCTTCATGAATGCCGTGTAGCGCGGCGGGCGAATCGGGTTCCACCAGGCCTTTCAATCCCGACATCTTGAGGTAACGGTCGACCGCTTCTTCCCGTGAGTCGAACCAGCGCACAGACGCGCGCCCAAGTTCCTGCATCTTGGCGATCTCTGCGGCCTGAAAATTCAGCTTGACCGCAAACGCCACCACCTTGCGCACCCGGACCCCGTACAGGCCGGCGGCGAGGGCGATGCCGACCACGCCGCCCATGGAATGCCCGAGCACCACGACTTCTTCATCCTGTTCGAGCAGGGCCGCGATATCGGCCGCATGGCTCGAATAGCCATACGGCCCCTGATGGAAGGAATGTCCGTGCCCGCGGAAGTCCGGCGCGATCCAGCGGTCCGGCCAGCGCGATGCGAGCATGGGCTTCAGACCATCCCACACCGATGAACAGGCGCCCAGCCCATGCAGCAGCAGCAAAGCAGGGGAGCCGGCGCCTCCCGATTCGCTCCACAGGCGGGCCTGCGACGCGGCCGGATTTGAAGTCATGTTCATATCTTCTTCGACCTGCCTTCCCAGTAACGGTCGCGCAGCGCGCGCTTGGCCAGCTTGCCGGTGCTGGTCTTGGGCAAGCCTTCCGGATAGAACTCGATGGTTTTCGGCGTCTTGTAGGCGGCGATATGCTGGCGACAGTAAGCGATGAGCTCCTGTTCCGTTACGTTCGCGCCCGGTCGCGCCACGACGATGGCCTTGACGGCTTCGCCCCATTGTTCGTGCGGCACGCCGATCACCGCGACTTCCATCACGGCGGGATGCGACGACAGCACGCTTTCGACTTCGACGGAATACACGTTCTCTCCGCCGGTGATGATCATGTCCTTCTTGCGGTCGACGATATACAGGCTTTCGTTCTCGTCGAGGTAACCCATGTCGCCGCTGTGATAACAGCCGTTGCGCAGCGCTTCCGCGGTGGCTTTTTCCTTGTTCCAGTAGTCGCGCATCACGCGCTCGCCGCGGATCACGACTTCGCCGACGACGCCGGCGGGCAGGGGGTTGCCGTCGTCGTCGAATATCGCGAGTTCCACATGGGCGACCGCCGGGCCCGCTCCGCCGGCCTTGGACAGGGTTTCCTCCGGCCGCTGCAGCGTCGTGATGCCCGATGTCTCGGTGATACCGTAGGCGTGGACGTAATTCACCGGAATGGTCCGCGACGCCAGTTCGAGCACCTCGCGCGGCGCCGGCGAACCGCCGAACATGATGAAGCGCAGCGAGCTGAGATCGAACTCCCTGACGCGCGGATGCTGGCACACCATGTTGATCAGCGTGGGCGGCAGGGCGGCTGCGGTGGTGCGCGTTTCCTGGACCAGCGACAGGAAGCGCACCGGATCGAAATGCATCGGCACCTGCACGCCTCCCAGCAGCGGAATCGTCCATACCGCCCAGGCGTCGACCAGGTGGAACATCGGCGCGGCATGCATCCACACGTCGTGATAGGTGAGGCCCA
>JAQGLQ010000365.1 GCA_028292785.1 Noviherbaspirillum sp.
ACTGATCCGCGACAAGACCAAGGGCTTCACCGGAACGATTTCGGATCTCGGCGGACCGACCGCCAACATGTACCGGCTTGCATGCAAGGACAAGAAGATCGAAGAGTCGTGCCGGCGCCTGTCCTGCGTCTATCCACCCATATGCTCCAACCTCAATCCCGATCACGTCAAGCTCATTCAGCTGTATCGCAAGGCGCGCGCGATTCCCGGCGTGAAGAAGATCCTGGTCAGTTCGGGGTTGCGCTACGACTTGGCGGTACGCTCGCCGGAGTATGTAAAAGAGCTGGTCACGCACCACGTCGGCGGCCTGCTCAAGATTGCGCCGGAACATTCCGAAACCGGCCCCCTGTCGAAGATGATGAAGCCGGGCATGGGTGCGTACCATGAGTTCAAAAAGCTGTTCGACCGCTTCTCGAAGGAGGCGGGCAAGGAGCAATACCTGATCCCGTATTTCATCGCGGCCCACCCCGGCACCACGGATGAAGACATGCTGAACCTGGCGCTGTGGCTGAAGAAGAACAACTTTCGCCTGGATCAGGTGCAGACCTTCCTGCCGACACCGATGGCACTGGCGACGACGATGTATCACACCCGCAAGAATCCGCTGCACAAGGTCACGCCGGAGTCGGAGGCGGTGGAGACCGTGCGGACCGGTAAAATCCGTCGCCTGCACAAAGCCTTCCTGCGCTATCACGATCCGGCCAATTGGGAAATTCTGCGTGAAGGATTATTGCGCATGGGGCGCTCCGACCTGATCGGCAGCGGCGACCATTGCCTGATACCGCGCCTGGCGCCGACGGCCGCCGCGGCCAAGGCGGAGCTGCGCAAGGAGACGCCAGGCCCGGACCGGCTCGCGAAAAAATTCGGGCAGAACAAGCCGCGTCCCGGCGGCGCCGTCGAGCGCAAGCCATTCAATAGTGGTAATTCCGCGCGCAAGGGCACCGTCAACACCCAACGAAGCGGGCGGAAGTAGCGCGCCGCCGCGCCATGCGGCAACTGAAACTCGCTTGATGCATGGCAGTCTAAACTTTCGCGCGGCATCGGAATGGTCGCCGCGCGGAGCAATGACGATGGCGAGGTGCGCGATGCGGCGCGACAGAGCGATAGCGGTATTGATCCTGCTGCTCGGCCTGACGGCGAGCGGCGTCGCGTGGGCTCGCGGAAATGGGCATCATGGATTCCACAGCCACCCCCACGGCCACCACCATGGCCGCTTTCACGACCGCGCTTCGGCCGGCGTTGTGATCGGCGTCCCGCTGTACGGCTATCGCCCCTATCCTGATACGCCGGCCTACGGCTATTCCTATCCGCCGGTAGTGGCGGCCCCGTATCCCCCTCCCGTCTATATCGAACGCGGCACCGACCAGACCGACGGAACAGCCTGGCAAGGCGCGGGGTACTGGCATTACTGCGCGAACCCGCAGGGTTATTACCCCTATGTGGCTTACTGCCCCGCGGGCTGGCAACTGGTGCCCGCCTACCCACCGCGATAAGGCCCTCAGCCAGTGGCCGACTGGAACTCCCATGCCAGTAACTCTCAACGCCTGCCTTGTCCTGGTGATGGCTATTCTGGGTGGATGCACCGTGATGCCGAGCGGACCGAGCGTGCTCGTGCTGCCGGGCAGCAGCAAGACTTTCGATGAATTTCGTGGAGATGATTTGGTGTGCCGGCAATTTGCGCAGCAGCAGCTGGAAGGGCAGACCCCGAATCAGATTGCCGCGAACAGCGGCGTGAGCAGCGCCATCGTCGGCACGCTGCTGGGGGCGGCGGCGGGAGCCGCGTTCGATGGCGGCCGTGGTAGCGCCGCCGGTGCCGGCGCGGGTCTTGCGCTGGGCGGTCTGGTCGGCTCCGGAACCGCTTATAGTGCGTCGTATGGCGCGCAGCAACGGTATGACTTCGGCTATCAGCAGTGCATGTATGCTAAGGGACACCGAGTTCCGGTTGCGGCAAGATTTACGTCGTCGCCCTATCCGTCGCCTTATCCGCCACCCGTCATGCCGGCACGATAAAAGTTATTTCGCAACCTGGCGCAGCAATTCTTCCGTTACGTCGATAATCGACTTCCGTCCGAAATAGGGCCGCACGACCCAAACCGAATCCACTTGCACGACGATCGCATCCTGTCCCGACAATTTTCTGACCAGAGCAGCGAAAATATCGGCCTTTTCATAACTATTAAATGTTCGCTCGTTCATTTCACTCCCCAAAGATAGCTTAGTTACCGTTAGTCACTTTAAGTTCTTTACAGAAACAAAAATAGTGCTAACAAGCAACAGGAAGAAAAATAATTTGCTTTCAGGCCGCTACGACGCCCGATTAGATAACCTTTTGACCACGATTTTTGACGTTTCGCATGCCGCAGTGATTAATTTTGCAAATTTTGGGCAAGGGAAGAGGCGAAGCAAGAGGATCGGAGAATTTAGGCCATCCGATGGTTCGGTTTCCCCTCATTCAGACGCGGGGTAATTGCGAAATTGACAGGAACTGACGGGTACTTGTTCAGTCAACGTTCTTTGCCCACATATCTCTCCATACAACCGAACGCAAGGATCACATGCTTCCCTCAATAGGCTATGGTGCAACGGACGCCACCAGTCCTTTGCATCCACTGCGGTTCGAGCGCCGTGAACCCGGACCGCATGATGTGCAGATGGATATCCTGTATTGCGGAGTTTGTCACTCCGATCTGCATACCGCGCGCGACGAATGGAACAATACCGTCTACCCGGTGGTACCCGGCCACGAAATCATCGGGCGCGTGACCCGCGTTGGCGAGCACGTCACCCGCTTCAAGGAAGGTGATATCGCCGGGGTCGGCTGCATTGTCGATTCCTGCCAGCGCTGTTCAAGCTGCGCGCAAGGGCTGGAGCAATACTGCGAAAACGGTTTCGTCGGCACGTATAACGGCGAGGAAATGCACACCGGCGGCATGACCTATGGCGGCTATGCCCTCAACATCGTTGTAAAGGAAAACTTTGTATTGCGCATTCCCGCGAATCTCGACCCGGCCGCGGCCGCGCCCTTGCTATGCGCGGGTATCACGACGTACTCGCCGCTGCGGCACTGGAAGGTCGGCAAGGGCATGAAGGTAGGCATCGTCGGCCTCGGCGGATTGGGCCACATGGGAATCAAGCTGGCGCATGCAATGGGTGCGCACGTCGTGCTGTTTACTACCTCGGCGAATAAACGCGCCGACGCATTGCGGCTGGGCGCCCATGAGGTCGTCGTCTCCAGAAATGCGGTGGAAATGGCCGCGCATGAAAACAGCTTCGATTTCATCCTGAATACGGTGGCGGCGCCGCATGATCTCGACGCGTTCCTCATGCTGCTTCGGCGAGAAGGCACGATGACCCTGGTCGGCGCACCGGCCGAACCTCACCCGTCGCCTCAGGTGTTCAACTTGATCATGAAGCGCCGGCATCTGGCAGGATCGCTCATCGGCGGGATCGCCGAGACCCAGGAAATGCTCGATTTCTGCGCCCGGCATGGGATCGTGTCGGATATCGAAGTGATACCGATTCAAAAGATCAACGAGGCGTTCGAAAGGATGTTGAAGAGCGACGTGAAATACCGCTTCGTGATCGATATGGCCTCGCTGCGCAGCGAGGCGGAAACCGCTTGAGTGCTTGCCTGGGATACTTGAAATGCCGGAGTAGCGATGAACGCGAGGCGGCGCTCATCGCGGGGAGGACGCCCTGAATTACTTGTTCACCGCGTCTTTGAATGCTTTGCCGGCCGAGAATTTGACGGTGGTGGCGGCGGCGATCTTGATTTCTTCGCCGGTGCGCGGGTTGCGGCCGGTGCGCTCCGCACGCTTGCCCGCTGCGAATGTCCCGAAGCCAACCAGTTGGACCGAATCCCCTTTGGCTACCGCTTTGACGACATTGTCGATGACCGAGTCGAGTGCTCGCTGTGCTGCTGCTTTGGAGAGATCGCATTCCGCTGCGATCGCGTCGATGAGTTCAGTTTTGTTCATACAACATCCTTATTTGAAAGAGCTCGGATTCTAGCATCAGAGCATTGGTTTCGTGGCTGCGTCTTTACAATCCGATCATACAATTGCAGCCTTGATGAATTTCCGCAACGACAGGAAAGGTTTGTCTGACCAGGCTACCGATCCGATAAAGCGAACCGATGGTAGCGCCGATTGCGGCGGAACGGCAAGTATCGGAAAACGATTGGAGCGAGCGTGATTTCATGGAGCGAATCAAATTGAACAACATGTTTCGGCCGGCCATGGCCATCCTGGCCCTTGCCGGCTGCGCGTCGCCGGCCCCGACACCCGATGCGCTGATGACTTTACCGCAGGAGCGGGTAATCGAGGTTCAGTACGACGCGGCGATTCCGGCGGCGGTCGCATACAAGAACATCCTCGAACGCGCGGGCCGCTGCTGGCAGGATCGCTGGCATGTCCTGTTTGCGGAATCCTTCAATTCCAAGGCGGGATCGGCGCGAATGAGCATGAAATATCCGGGATATGGATTCGCACCAAAGGCCACTCTCGTGGTGGTCGAGGTAACGCGCGACGGCGAGGCCGGTGCACGGCTTCGCGGCAGGAGCCTTCTCGCGCATGCGGCGTTTGAAAAGGATTTGCAAAACCTTCAGCTCTGGGCGGAGGGGAAAACGGCGGAGTGTGCCTGGAGCAGCTAGTTACCGCAGCCGGTCGCGCTCCGAGACGGCTTTTCTCAATGCGATCTCGGCTTCCACGATCTGCTGTGCCAGCGCTCTTTGGCGCGCCCGGTAAGCCTCGTTCAATCGCGAGCCTCCGGAGACGTTTCCGGTCCGCTCGCCGGGCAGGGGTTCGACGCCGGCTTCCTGCCGCTTGCGCGCATCTTCCAGAAGCATCTCTGCGCGAATGACGTCACTGTCTGCGTCGTCGTAGGTTTTTCGCTTGCTCAACATCGGAAGGGGCGCCCCCGTTCCGATCGGCGTGCTTTCGGTGCGTGGCACTGTCACAGGCCGGGGACCGGCCTCGGCGGTCCACAGATTTCCCTTTATCGGCGGATCCACGGTAATGGTCTGATCGAGCTTTCCGCCTTTGAGCACCTTATCCGAATAGACGATGCGGCCGTCGGGAGTCACCTGGCGGTAGATAGTGGTCACGCCTGCAGACGCAGGCGTACCGGACTGCGCGATAGTGTTTGCGAGCGGCGCGAGCGCTCCCAAAGCGATGACAGGGAAAAACAGAAAGACGTTCATAGCGCAGATTGTTTGCTTCGCGCTTGCAACGCGTTTTGACCGGCATCAATCTGTCACGAAGAACGTTGTTATTGATAGGGAATGGCGAATACGCCAATGGCGACCGAGGCTGCCAAAACAATGAGAAAAGCGATGAATACCGAATCCGCGCGCTCCATGAAATACCTCCTCTTTCAATGTCCAGGCTGCAATGTATCCATCTGGCGCGCCCACATCTTGAGCGCAGCCAAGCAAGCCGTATTTCACGCTTTGCTGGGATACCAGAACTTGAATTGCTCGAAGAACCTTGGTCGGATCGGAAGCCGCCTACATCCCGCAGACAGCGCGAGAGTACCAGGTGAAAAATGCCATCATGCTCGCGGACGCCACCATCGCCAGGACGATAACTGCAAAGATGCCTGCTACCGGCAGATCGGGATCCCGGTAAGTCCTCCTGCGACGACGACGTATGCGCCGGTCCGGCAGCACTCGTCTGTCAACAAAATTTTCGTTGGAGTCCATTTTCGTTCTCAGTTACCTGACCGAGAGTCACGGGAAACAGCCGGTTTCTCCGACTTCATGCTGAAGTTCGTCCCAAGAGCACCAGCAACGCGCATCAGGCGCAAATGTTGCTGAATGCATTGCGCTTGCTTAAAAGCAATAATTAATCATATCAGAATCCGTGTTTCCATTGATCAAACTCATAATGAAAAACAACAGATCTGATGAGGAATCTTCCGGGAAAAATGCGAGCCGACATTCATCTCATTTGGAAGGGGTGTGGCTTCGGACCTTCATCATGGAGGATTTGACGAAGGAAGACAGAGAATAGATGAATGATGACGCCAGATATGCTGCAATCCACGCGGGCAGCCACCCAAACCAGTAACTGAACAGGAGGCCGAACTGTATGTAGCAAAAACAATAAGCTGTGAAGAAGGCTCCTACGGCTGCACTCAGCGCGATCGAGGTACTGGATGACATAGGCATGAGATGTCCTCTGGCATGAACTTTTGACGATTTATTGACTTTACTCAATAACAACATCTTGGGTTTTCAGTTACTTTTTGTCACTTTCGTCAGCATATAGACATTTTGAAAATTGCGGAAGTGACATTTGCATTTAAGTAATCTCCTCCACATAGAATTTCGCGACGCCGCCGCGCTCCAATCAGAGAACTCGAGAAAGTGCGTCCTCCAGGTGGCGGAAATACAGAATGACCGGGTTTTCCAAGAACTATTTGCCAAGCCCAAACTCTTCCAAGAATGCCAATCCATACATCCAAGGCTTATGCAAAAAACCGCCGTACTGTGCATGACTGACCGACTGCAGCGCCCGCGTCCTCATTGCCGCGGATTGCGTCCGGCCGGCCTGCGTATTCCCGAACCGCAGCCTGCAATCCCGAACACAATTTCCATTAGCGGATAACCATGCTTGATTCGACGACGCTTGCCGCATTGATGTCGGGCGACCATCATGACCCTTTCGCAGTGCTCGGCATGCACCAGGAAGGCGGCAATCTGATTGTGCGCACCCTGTTGCCCGGCGCGGCCGGCGTACGGCTGGTGGAAGCCGCAAGCGGGCGTCGTCTCGCCGCACTCGAACGCATTGGTCAGAGCGATGTATTCGCAGCGGTCGTACCGCGCCGGAAAAACCGCTTTCCATATCGGCTCCGGGTCGACTGGGGCACGCATGAACAGGACCTCGAAGACCCTTACCGCTTTCCGCCGATCCTTGGCGAAATGGATGTGTGGCTTCTCAGCGAGGGCACGCACTATCGACCGTTTGAAAAGCTCGGGGCGCATCTCACGCAGCTCGATGGCGTTGCGGGCACCACCTTCGCGGTGTGGGCGCCGAATGCGCGGCGCGTGTCCGTGGTCGGCGCCTTCAACAATTGGGACGGCAGGCGCCACATGATGCGCCTGCGCCGCGAATGCGGTGTGTGGGAAATCTTCATCCCGCATCTCGTCGCCGGCGATTTATATAAGTTCGAAGTAAAGACCCATGGCGGCAGCATCGAACTGAAGGCCGACCCGTTTGCTTTCCGTGCCGAGCTGCGGCCCAATACCGCCTCCGTCGTGCAGGACATGCCCGCGATTTATCCGCCCAGCGAAAAGCGCCAGCGCGCAAACGACCGCGCGGCGCCGATCAGCGTATATGAAGTCCACCTCGGCTCGTGGCGTCTCGAGCACCGCGAGGGCGAGGCGTCGCGCTGGATGACCTATCGCGAGCTTGCCGACAACCTGATCCCGTATGCGCGGGACATGGGCTTCACGCATATCGAACTGCTTCCGGTGAACGAGCATCCCTTCGACGGTTCATGGGGTTACCAGCCGACCGGACTCTACGCGCCGACATCGCGCTTCGGCTCGCCGGAAGACTTCCGGCATTTCGTGGACACCGCGCACGCCAATGATATCGGCGTGATCCTGGACTGGGTGCCGGGACATTTCCCCGTCGATGCCCACGGCCTGGTCCGCTTCGACGGGACCCACCTGTATGAACACGCCGATCCGCGCGAGGGTTTTCATCAGGACTGGAGCACGCTGATCTACAACTACGGCCGCAAGGAAGTCTGCAACTATCTGGTCGGCAACGCTCTCTATTGGACCGAGCGCTTCGGCATCGACGGCCTGCGCGTCGACGCGGTAGCGTCGATGCTCTACCGCGATTACAGCCGCGCGGAAGGGGAATGGATTCCGAACCGCTTCGGCGGACGGGAAAACCTCGAGGCCATCGATTTCATGCGCCGCACCAATCAGATACTCGCGGCGGAACGCCCGGCAGCCGTGACCATGGCGGAAGAGTCGACCAGCTTTCCCGGCGTCTCGCGCCCGGTCTCGGAAAACGGGCTCGGCTTCAGCTACAAATGGAACATGGGCTGGATGCATGACACGCTTACCTACATGCAGAAGGACCCGGTGCATCGCCGGCATCATCACGATCAGATGACATTCGGGCTGGTGTATGCATTCAGCGAAAATTTCGTGCTGCCGCTTTCGCACGATGAAGTGGTGCATGGCAAGGGTTCCCTGCTGAGCCGTATGCCGGGCGATGAATGGCAGCGGTGACGCTTTCCAAGATGTGCGGCTCAGCGATGAAGGCCGCGATGATGGCGCATGATGCGATCGTCGCCGGCAGCAGCGAAGTGGTGGTCGCGGGCGGCATGGAATCGATGACCAATGCGCCTTACCTGCTCCCGAAAGCGCGCGGCGGCTACCGCATCGGCCATGCGATGATGGTTGACCACATGATGATGGACGGCCTGGAAGACGCCTACGCGAAAGACGAAAAAGGCGGAGGCCGCTCGATGGGCACCTTCGCCGAAGACTGCGCCGCCAGATACAAGTTCACGCGCGAGCAGCAGGACGCCTATGCGATCGAGTCGGTGCGGCGGGCGCAGGCGGCGACCGTCGACGGCTTCTTCAAATGGGAAATCGCGCCGGTGACCGTCAGCGGCCGCGGCGGCGATACCGTGATCGACAAGGATGAGGGGCCGCTCAAGGCCAAGCCCGAAAAGATTCCGACGCTGAAGCCGGCGTTCCGCAAGGACGGCACCATCACCGCCGCTTCATCCTCATCGATCAACGATGGCGCAGCCGCGCTGGTGCTGATGCGCGAATCGATGGCGAACGAACTCGGCTGCACGCCGATCGCGCGCATCCTCGGCCATGCCACGCATGCGCAGGAACCAGAGTGGTTCACCACCGCCCCCATCGGCGCCATCGAAAAACTGTACGGGAAAACCGGCCTGAAGACCAAGGACATCGACCTGTTCGAAATCAACGAAGCCTTTGCCGCGGTGCCGATGGCGGCGATGAAAGAGCATGGCATTCCGCACGAGAAGATCAACATCCATGGCGGCGCATGCGCGCTCGGCCACCCGATCGGCGCCTCGGGCGCACGCATCATCGTTACGCTGATCGGCGCGCTGAAGAGGACC
>JAQGLQ010000385.1 GCA_028292785.1 Noviherbaspirillum sp.
CTGTTTGACATCCAGGGCTCGCTCGCGCACGCCGAGATGCTGGCCGCGCAAGGCATCATCAACGCCGCCGACCGCGCCGAGATCGAGCGCGGCATGGCGCAGATCCGCAGCGAGATCGAGGCCGGCAGCTTCGAGTGGCTGCTCGACCTGGAAGACGTGCACCTGAACATCGAAAAGCGCCTGACCGAACTGGTGGGCGACGCGGGAAAACGCCTGCACACGGGCCGCTCGCGCAACGACCAGGTCGCGACCGACATCCGCCTGTACGTGCGCGCGGCGATCGACGACGTGGTGGCCCTGCTGAATAACCTGCGCGGCGCGCTGACGGACCTGGCCGAGCGCCATTTCGACACCATCATGCCGGGCTTCACGCACCTGCAAGTCGCCCAGCCGGTCACGTTCGGTCATCACCTGATGGCTTACGTCGAGATGTTCTCGCGCGACGCCGGACGCATGGTGGATTGCCGCAAGCGTGTGAACCGCCTGCCGCTGGGCGCGGCGGCGCTGGCCGGCACCACATTCCCGATCGACCGGCAGCGCGTCGCCGCCACGCTCGGCTTCGACGATGTCTGCCGCAATTCGCTCGATGCGGTATCCGACCTCGATTTCGCGATCGAATTCTGCGGCGCGGCGGCGCTCATCATGACGCACATTTCGCGCATGTCGGAAGAACTGGTGATCTGGATGAGTCCGCGCGTCGGCTTCATCGATATCGCCGACCGTTTCTGCACCGGCTCGTCGATCATGCCGCAAAAGAAAAATCCCGACGTTCCCGAACTCGCGCGCGGCAAGACCGGCCGGGTCAACGGCCATCTGATGGGCCTGCTGACCCTGATGAAAGGACAGCCGCTGGCCTACAACAAGGACAATCAGGAAGACAAGGAACCGCTGTTCGACACGGTGGATACCGTAATCGATACGCTGCGCATCTTTGCCGACATGGCCTGCGGCATCACGGTCAAGCCTGACGCAATGCGGGCCGCCGCCCTGCAGGGCTACGCGACGGCGACCGATCTGGCGGATTATCTGGTCAAGAAAGGATTGCCGTTCCGGGATGCGCATGAAGCCGTCGCCCATGCGGTACGGGCATGCGAGACGCGCGGATGCGACCTGAGCGACCTGTCCCTCGATGACATGCGACAATTTTCGACGCTGATCGATATAGATGTCTTCAAGGTGCTGACGCTGGAAGGATCGGTTGCCGCACGCGATCACATCGGCGGCACGGCGCCCGTGCAAGTCAGGGCTGCCATCGCCGCAGCACGCAAGAATCTGGGCTGAAGCGCTCTCTTCGTCGAACGGGTCCAGGACGATTCGCCGGACCCGGCTCTCTCGCACCGCGGCCATTCTCGAATCAGGACGATGCGCGCAAGCACCGGATGGAAACCTGCGAACCGGCTCCGCGCACAAGCACTTGATCACACATCGGCCTTGCGAGAAATCATTCCATGATGATCCAGGCGGCCGGCGCCGGGTTCACCGTCTATATTGAAACTCCGGGCATCGCGGCTTTGTCTGAACAGGCATTCACCCCTGCGCATGCGCCGCAACGTCGAGCATGGAGAAGTAAATGGGAAAGAAGCCGCTTTACAAGTCGCTGTATTTTCAGGTCCTGATCGCCATCATCATCGGAGTGCTGCTTGGATATTTTTATCCATCGGTCGGGACGAGCATGAAGCCCCTGGGCGACGCCTTCATCAAACTGATCAAGATGATGATCGCCCCCATCATCTTCTGTACCGTGGTGATAGGCATTGCCGGCATGGAGGACATGAAAAAAGTGGGCAAGACCGGCGGCCTTGCCCTGCTTTATTTCGAAGTGGTGAGCACCGTATCGCTGATCGTCGGCCTCCTGCTGGTCAATCTCCTGAAGCCCGGCAGCGGCATGCACATCGACCCCAAGACGCTCGATACGCAATCCATTGCCGCCTATACCGGGCCGGGCAAGATGCAGTCGACCACCGACTTCCTGATGAACATCATCCCCAGCAGCGTGGTGGATGCGTTCGCCAAGGGCGATATCCTGCAAGTGCTGTTGTTCTCGGTGTTGTTCGGTTTCGCGCTGCACAGATTCGGCGGCCGGGGCACCCTGGTATTCGATTTCATCGAAAAGCTTTCGCATGTGCTGTTCGCCATCATCGGAGTGATCATGAAGCTGGCTCCGATCGGCGCGTTCGGCGCGATGGCTTTCACTATTGGCAAATATGGTGTCGGCTCTCTCCTGTCGCTGGGCAAGTTGATGGGAACGTTTTATCTGACATGCCTGATATTCATCTTCGTCGTGTTGGGAACCATTGCACGCCTGCATGGCTTCAGCGTCTGGAAATTCATCAAGTACATCAAGGAAGAATTGTTCATCGTGCTCGGAACGTCTTCTTCCGAATCGGTATTGCCCCGCATGCTCGCCAAGATGGAGAATCTCGGCGTCAAGAAATCGGTGGTCGGTCTGGTCATTCCGACCGGCTACTCCTTCAACCTGGATGGAACATCCATCTATCTGACCATGGCCGCGGTGTTCATCGCGCAGGCGACCGACACGCCGATGACCCTGACCCAGCAGGTGACCCTGCTCGCGGTCCTGCTGCTGACTTCCAAGGGTGCCGCAGGCATTACGGGCAGCGGCTTCATCGTGCTGGCCGCCACGCT
>JAQGLQ010000463.1 GCA_028292785.1 Noviherbaspirillum sp.
CAGGCATCGGAAATGCTGATCAACAAGGCGCGTGAGCGGGCGGTCGGCATATCGGCCGATAATTGCACGCTGGCGATCGTCAAACTGGTTATGCCGCCAGATAAGGCAAAGACATCGCGGTGACTTCTTACGGTTGTCTTCCGGGTGCAATCGTTTACCTCGATCCCTCTTTCACGGCCTTGGTTTCAGCGGCGAGCTGGCGTCGTTGCGTCTCCATCGTCTTCTTTTCATAGGCGGCCGCCTTGTCGGCACGCTTTTGCGCGTTGGCGCGCTCCCGCTCCTCGATCCGCCTCAGCTTGGCCTCATGCCGAGCCTGCCGATCCGAGACGCCCGATGCAGGCGTAATCGTCATTCCTTCTTGTCCCGACACGCCATCGGGAGTCGCAGAAGAGGAAGTAGGCGGCGTGCTCTCCCTGGCACGTTCCGCTTCGCTTTTCTCCTGTCCCGCGCGCTTCTCCGCAACCGCCCGGTCGCGCTCCTCAATACGCAGCCGGCGCAACAAAGCATTCGCTTCCACTTCTATCTTGCGCACTGCCGCCAGGTCATGCCTCTGGCGCTCCCGGGCATTCTCGATGCAGGAGTTTGCGAAAAATTGGCCCTCGCATGCGCGCTCGCTGACCGCAAACTTCGCCGCGATTTCAGCGCGCTCGCGCCCCGCTTCGCTCAATACCTGCTCCGCGCGCTCCTTCGACTGTATGGAACCTGGGCGAAACCAGGTGGACAAGGTCGAAGAAGCAATATCCTGAACCACATGCGCTTCGTCGGGTGCCGCGACGCCCGGGCCGGCGAAGGACAGTGAAACGACGAGCATGCAAAACAGCAAGCGCTCGGAACTCAAGGTTTTCGGTTTAGGCGAGATCTTTGCCATATAAATGTCCCGTCGAAGTATGCGGTTCATTGGCTAGGTAATGGAGCCTGCGACATCGCGGCGTTCGCTTTCCATGTACTCGGAAGACTGCATCTCGATGATGCGCGACACCGTGCGATGGAATTCATGCGCCAGCCTGCCTTCCGTATAGAGCTGCTCCGGCTCGGTCTCGGCAGACATCAGCAGCTTTACCTTGTGATCGTAGAGCACATCGATCAACCAGGTGAAGCGACGTGCCTCGGACGACATGGCAGCCGACATTCGTGGCACATCGGACAGGACGATGGTGTGAAAGCGGCTGGCCAGTTCAAGGTAGTCGATTTGCGAACGCGGTCCGCCGCAAAGCGTCGCGAAATCGAACCATACCGCACCACCGGCCCGCCTTAACGCCTTGATCTCGCGCGCCTCTATGTGAATGCGCGGGTCTTCGTCAGCGGTCTCCGCAATGCGCGCAAATGCCTGGCGAAGTTCATGGTCGGCCTTGGCGCCGAGCGGAGTGTGGTATGCCGCGACTTGCTGCAGCGCGCGCTTGCGATAATCGTTGCCCGCATCCACATTCAATACATCCAGCTTTTCGTTGATGAGGGCAATCGTCGGCAGCATGCGATCGCGATGAAGCCCGTCGGGATACAAGGTCTCCGGCTTGTAATTCGACGTCATGATCAATGACACGCCGTTATCGAACAGGGCCTTGAGCAAGTTGTACAGGATCATTGCGTCCGCGATATCGGAAACGTGAAACTCATCGAAACAGATCAGCCGGTATTTTTTTGCGATGCGCCTCGCCACGTCGTCGAGCGGGTCTGCCACGCCTTTCAACTCATCCAGCTGGTGATGCACGCCACGCATGAATTCGTGAAAATGCAGCCGGGTTTTGCGCTGTACCGGTATCACCGAGTAAAAGCTGTCCATCAGGAACGACTTGCCTCGGCCCACCCCACCCCACATATAAACGCCTCTAGGCACCGCGGGCCGGGTGATCAAGCGCATCAGCTTGTTCGAGCGCTGCGATTTAAAATCGACCCATTCGTCATATGCCTGCTGAAGCCGGTCCACCGCCTTGCGCTGCGCCTCGTCCGACTGATAGCCGCGCTGTTCCAGCGCGTGCTGGTAGAACTCCCTGACATTCATATCGTTATGGTTTCACTCGTAGTTGCCACTGCATGTCGATGGATCCGGCTCATCGGATCCGTGCACTCCCTGGCACGCGATGAACGGCCTGGAGAAATTCTTATCGCGCGACCGGCGAAAAAATGGGCGAGAAAGAATGCGCTCGCCCCGGGAAATCATAGCCTGTACAACACTGCGAAGCAGTCCGGCCCACCTCACATTTTTCGGAGCGCGATCCCCATCCTCACTGCGGATTAAGATCAACGGTCACCCGCGAGGGATAACCACCGCCGCCCAGAAGAACGGGCACGCTCAGACCTACCCCCATGCCCACATTGCCGCCTCCACCGCCGACACCCAGCCCCACGCTGGAACCGACCGGGCCGGAAGGCCTGAATATCGCTTCAGAAGTGCGATAACCCTCTTTGTTGCAAACTACGCGCAGGTCGCCATTGATGCGCCCGACGTTGATCGTGGCCGGCGTATTCAGATTCCAGCTTTCGCTATTGGTGGTGACCGTGCAGCTGGCACCGGGCACCGGCTGTCCCGCGCTGGCAGTATCGACGGAAATCATGCCTCCACCCGCTCCTGTCGTGGCGCATGCAGCTAGCACGATCGGCATAAACAGGAACAGGTGGCGCATGTGCAATCCTAAAAGTTGAGTGAACGCTTATCGACCGCCAGAGCTGCCTCTTTGGTAGCCTCCGACAGCGACGGATGAGCATGACAGATACGTGCGATGTCTTCGGACGATGCGCGGAACTCCATCGCGACCACGGCTTCCGAGATCAATTCGGACGCCATCGGACCAACGATGTGAACGCCGAGAATTTCGTCGGACTTGGCGTCAGCCAGGAATTTCACCATGCCCGATGTATCACCGAGCGCCCGCGCGCGGCCGTTTGCCAGAAAGGGAAAGGTTCCCGCCTTGTAGGCAACGCCTTCAGCCTTGAGCTGCTGC
Source organism: Noviherbaspirillum sp. (assembly GCA_028292785.1). The sequence continues at coordinate 2,940 of JAQGLQ010000463.1, forward strand.
TCGGTTTTTCCGACCCAGGCAATTTCCGGAGATGTATATATGACCCACGGAATTGTATTGAAGTTCACATGCCCATGTTGACCGGCAATGCGCTCGGCAACCGCGACGCCCTCTTCTTCCGCCTTGTGCGCCAGCATCGGACCGCGTACCACATCGCCGACCGCCCAGACGTTGGGCAGATTGGTCTTGCAATCTTCGTCGACGGCAATGTAGCCCCGCTCATCGAGCTTTAGACCGACGCCGTCGGCGTTCAAACCGGTGGTGTTGGGGACGCGGCCGATCGAGACAATCAGCTTGTCGAACACCGCTTTTTGGGGAGCGCCCGTGTTGTCTGCATATTCGACTGTGACATCGGTCTTGCCGGCTGTAATCGCGCCGATCTTGACACCCAGATTGATCGACAGCCCTTGCTTGACGAACATCTTGTGCGCTTCCTTCGCGATCTGCTCGTCGACGGCCCCAAGGAACGCCGGCAAGGCTTCAAGCACGGTTACTTCCGCTCCAAGACGGCGCCACACGCTGCCCATTTCGAGGCCGATCACGCCGGCACCGATGACGCCAAGCTTTTTCGGCAC
>JAQGLQ010000468.1 GCA_028292785.1 Noviherbaspirillum sp.
GCGGAGGATTCTCCGCTGGCCCGCGTGCTCGACCTTGGCAGCACGCCGGAGGGCCGCGACATGAATGCCATTGTGATCGGCGACGCGGCGGCCGCGAAAAAAGTATGGGTCATAGCGCGTCAGCATCCGGGCGAGACCATGGCCGAGTGGTTCGTGGAGGGAATGCTCGATGCGCTGCTGGATCAGTCGAATCCGGTCGCGCGTGAGGCACTGCAGCGGGCGGTCTTTTATATCGTGCCGAACATGAACCCGGATGGATCGGTGCGCGGCAACCTGCGCACCAATGCGGCGGGCGCGAACCTGAACCGGGAATGGATGGAGCCATCAATGGAAACCAGCCCCGAGGTATTTGTCGTAAGGAACAAGATGCACGAGACGGGCTGCGACATGTTTTTCGACATCCATGGCGATGAAACGCTTCCGTATGTGTTTGTCGCCGGCAGCGAAATGCTGGAGGGCTTCACCGAAGCGCAGATGGCGGAGCAGACGGCATTCCTCGATAACTTCAAACTGGCGAGTCCCGACTTCCAGACCGTGCATGGCTATGCCCCCGGCAAGTACCGCGAGGATGTGCTGAAACTCGCTTCCAAGTACGCGGGCCACACGTTCAAATGCCTGTCGCTCACGCTGGAGATGCCGTTCAAGGACAATGCGAAGCTGCCCGCTCCGCATGTGGGATGGAACGGCGCGCGCAGCGCGACGCTGGGCGCCGCGATGCTGCAGCCGATTCTTCACTCGCTCGCGCGGGTCCGGCAATGAGTATCGAGATCGAACGCAAATTCCTGGTGCGCAATCATCACTGGAAGACGCTGGGGCAGGGCGTGCTCCTGCGGCAAGGCTATCTCTCTTCGCAGGCGGATCGCATCGTGCGGGTGCGGATCGAAGGCGATTCCGCGGTGCTGACAATCAAGGGGCGCAGCGTCGGCTTCAGCCGCGGCGAGTGGGAATACCCGATCCCGATGAAGGATGCCGCCGAATTTCTCGACCGCCTTTGCGAGAAACCCATCATCGAAAAATACCGCTATCGCATCGACCATCAGGGCATGACGTGGGAGGTCGACGAGTTCCTTGGCGAGAATGCGGGGCTGGTCGTGGCCGAAATAGAACTCCAATCCGAAGACCAGATATTTGCCATTCCGGACTGGATCGGCGACGAAGTGACGCAGGATGCGCGGTATTTCAATGCGAACCTGCTCAAGGCGCCGTACTCGACCTGGTGAAAGGGAGAAATGCCGGCCGCATGCCTGGCTGGCATGTTCTAGTGCAGATGCCCCGTCCCCGCTTCGGCATCCTCCGGCATTTCCGCGTGTACCAGTTCCGCCTCGGGATCGGGATATAGCGGCGCGCCGCAATCATCGCAGAACTCGATTGGAAACCGTTCGCTATGGCGCTTGATATGCACCACGCCGCCTTCGCGCAACAGCGCGATGATCTCTTCTATCGGCGTCGGCTGCCCGCCGGCCTCGGACTGCTCGGGACCGATAAGCGCCTCAAGCGTTGCCGCGCCTGAGGCCATCCCGTCTTCCGGTCCGTAAAGCGGCCATATCAGGCCGTAGACGACTTCAGCGCTGTGGCGAAGGGTAAAGCCTATCCGGTATTCGTCGACGCCCCCATTGACCGGGTCTTCGCCGAAGGCGCCGATGATGGCACGCAAGTCGATTGCTTCAACATTGAGGGCGTGAGTCAGAAAATGTATTGCCGCGCGAATCGATGCGGGACGAATCTGCCTGTCGGCTTCCCGGCAGGCAACGTAATACGCTTCCGGCAGGAGCAGTTCGACGCTGCAGCCGGGTAACAGCCGCACAATGGTGGGCGTCGCCTGCGTACGCCATTGTTTCAGCGCCCGCTCGCGGTCGGCCGGATTGCCGGTCGATTGCCAATGGAACAGTGGTTCACCCGCACGGACGATCACCGTCGCGAGCAGATAGCGGCTGTCGGCCAGAAATGGCGCCGTTTCCGGCGGATTGGACAGGGACTTTATCGCGCCGCCTGTCAATGCCGCCTGTGCCATGCGCTGCGTCATCGCGAAGGTTTCCGTATGGCTGCGAGGTAACTGATCGATGGCGAACAAGGTCGGCGCGATCGCCAGGCGTGTTTCCGGAGCCAGCAAGTGAGCCTGGAAATGCGCGGACAGCGTCGCCACGATATCGGCAGCGATGTGGCCCGAGGCAATCGAAAAACGCGTCCATGCAAGGATGGGCACTGCGACCAGCAGAGCATCATAGGACACGCCGTTCCAGTCGAGCGTACATGACTCGCTGCATGATTCAACGCCTTCCATCAGCAGGTCATAGGCTGCCGGATCATCCTTGAACAGCTGATCCAGAGCCGCATCCACGGTGTCTTGATGGTGGGTCTTCAACAGCTTGTGCAGCAGGGAATCCAGGCTGCGTTCCCATGCGCGCTCTTCCAGCCTGCTGGACGACAGTGTCATTCCCTGCGCCAGCGCGATCAAACGCTGGCTGTCGCCGGAAAGTCGGGGGGTGGAACTTTTGGTAGGACGGCGCATAAAAAGGGTTAACTATAGCGAAGGAGTCGTATTGTAGTGGATGCCATGCATGTTCCAGCCTGAACATCGATAGCGGAAACGGAAACGGGAAAGTGGTTTATCCGCTTGACACGGTATCACGGTATTTTACGCCCGTACGCAACCGGGCAGGGCAGACGCCGGATGGCCCTCCTATCCCGTGTTTTCAGGTCAAAAAAAAACGCCGGACTGATCCGACGTTTTGCAAGCTGAAGATTTCCATCCAGCCCCGACTGCTGCCGGAGGCCACATCATGACTATCGACGTGGCCTCTGTGCATCAAGCTGCCAGCAGCTGACGGAGAACGAACGGCAGGATGCCGCCGTGCTTGTAATAATCCACTTCGATCGGCGTGTCGATGCGCAGCAGAACTCTTACTTCGGTCCGGCTGCCGTCGGCGCGATTGATCACCAGTGTAGCCTGCTGCTGCGGTCTGATTTCGCCCTCGAGGCCCGTCAGGTCGTAGGTCTCTTCGCCGGTAATGCCGAGCGAATGAACACTGTCGTCGCCAAGGAACTGCAGCGGCAGAACCCCCATGCCGACCAGGTTGGAGCGGTGGATGCGCTCGAACGAACGTGCGATCACCGCTTTTACGCCGAGCAACTGCGTGCCCTTGGCAGCCCAGTCGCGCGACGATCCCGTGCCGTATTCTTCGCCGGCGAATACCATGGTCGGCACGCCGTCGCCGATGTATTTCATGGCGCCGTCATAGATCGACATCTGTTCGCCGGTAGGCTGGTGAATCGTCAGGCCGCCCTCGACGCGCGATCCATCCGGCTTGGCAGGAATCATCAGATTCTTGATGCGAACGTTGGCGAAAGTGCCGCGCATCATCACTTCATGATTGCCGCGTCGCGAGCCGTAGGAATTGAAGTCCGCTTTCAGCACGCCGTTTTCCTGCAGCCATTTGCCGGCCGGGCTGGATTCCTTGATGGAACCGGCAGGGGAAATATGGTCGGTCGTGATCGAGTCGCCGAACACGCCCAGTGCGCGCGCGCCGGTAATGCCGGTGGCGGCGGCTTTCGCCTGCATCGTGAAGTCCTGGAAGAACGGAGGCTCGGCAATGTAGGTGGACGCCGGCCAGTTGTAGACATCGCCTTTGGCAACGCCCTTGATGCCTTCCCACAGCTTGCCCGGAGCACCTTTGACATCCGCGTAGTTTTCCTTGAACGTCTTGGAATTCATCGCGAACTTCATCAGCTTGTTGATTTCTTCCGACGATGGCCAGATATCGCCGAGGAAGATGTCCTTGCCGCCCTTGCCCTTGCCGACAGGTTCCGTCATCAGATCCGTGACCATATTGCCGGCAATCGCGTATGCCACAACCAGGGGTGGCGAGGCCAGGAA
>JAQGLQ010000497.1 GCA_028292785.1 Noviherbaspirillum sp.
CTCCGGGAAAGTGATAAGAAGCCCGAACGCCTCGCTTGCTTGCGAAACGCAGTCGCCTGCATCCGCGCGGCCGCGCATTCCTTCGGCGGGTTGAAAAAGCGCCATGGCTGGTGGACGAGCGGGGCGCAGACCAGGCCTTTGCATTCGGTTGCATAGCGACGCATTCAGCGCGAGACGCAACGCGCAATCGCGAACCAACAAGCTGTGACGGCTTTCTTTTATCAAGCCGGAGAATCAATAGACGGCAGGGCTCAAGCGATTCGCCGGCTTCATCCTTCAATCAGCCGATTTGGGTTCGATCGGCACCTTGCCGTTTTTCTTGCATTCTTCGACGAAGGTTTGCCAGATCCAGTTACGCAGCGACTCGTCGAAATCCTCGTAACGGCGCACGGTGCCGCCCTCTTTGACATTCTTGTGGCTCTTGTCGTAAAGGTGATTCAACGGCACGAAACGCGAGCGCGGCTTGACCGCGAGCGTAAGAACGTTGTCGCCGGTGGCGAAATGGCCGTGCCACCACATGTTGGGAGGGACGATGACGCCGATATCGTCTTCCGGCCAATCAAATCGTTCGATCTTCCCGCCATCCTCGCGCCACATCAGCGAATAACCCGGACCGCCGAGCGTAAAGACGAAGGCGGCCGGTCCGTGACGGTGCGGATTGAAGAATTTGTGGCCCGGGATCTCGGCGACGTGGGCGGAGATGACGCTGCCCGCCATTTCGAAATAGACGCAACTGACGCCCTCGCCGCGTTCCTTGAAGGTGCTGCGCGGGACCTCGAGAACGTCGGGCACGAATACGGAGTCGTACAGATTGACCGCGGTGTGCTCGTGGGTGGGATCGGGCTTGAAGAGGACCGCTTCGTGCACTTCTTTTTCGGACTTGACCCTGCCGAACTCATAGGGCGTATTGAAAATGAAATCCGTGTTGCGGAACAGGTTGTAGGTAATCGGCAGCATGTTACAGCTGAAGAAGCGCACCGCTTCGCTGCCGCTGCCGTTATGCAACCTGTAGCGGCAATTCAGCGGGATCGAGAACATGCTGCGAGGCCCCCACTCGAATGAAGAGGTATGACCGTTGATTTCGATGGAACAGGAGCCATGGCCGGACACGATAAAGATATTTTCGTCGAACAGTTGGCGGACCGGCACGGTTGATTCGGCAGGGGCAATCTCGCCGACGATCAGCCCTGTCGTCGATTCACAACCTACCAGATCGAGCACGGCGGCGCTGAAGCCGCGCCCGGGCCAGGGCTTTACCGGCAATTTGCTCAGTGGCCCAAATGCATAGCCGCGATGCAGATCGAGCTTAAGATCGTCCTCGACCCAGCGCTCGTACGGCGTCCGCCTGTCTGCCGGTACCCCGACAACTGTTTTCGTCACTTCCATCGGCGTTTCCTCCTCTTATGAAATCGGTGCTCCGGAAAAGTAGGCGGCGACATCTAAGAGAGCGGGTTTCCCGGGCAGCCGCTCCGCCATCGATTATTTCTTGTTTGCATTCATCAACTGACGGATCTTTGCAATCGAATCGGGCGGCAGCTGGTTGGAGGCATCGATGAATTTCTGCAGCGCCTCGCCGTCCATGGGAGCCAAATCGAGCTTCATTTTCCTTGCCGTCTCCTGCGCTTCGGGATCGTTGAGCGCCGCCATGAAAGCCTTGCGCAAGGCGGCGCGCCGGGCCGGTGGAATTCCTGGCGGCGCCAGCAGGGAACGGCCAATGATGTCACTGGAGGCGATCGCCTCGAGAATCTTCTTGTCCTGCTCGTTGCTCGGGAGTTCCGAGATCAACGGCACGTCAGCCAGCTTGGGATCGCGCTGCGATCCCACCTGCGTCAGAATGTGGATCTTCTTTTCCTGAACCCACGACGGGTACTGCGACTCGAGCGTGGTCCACAGGATGCTCGACGATCCATCGATCTCTCCGCGCTCCATGGCAAGCATGGCTTCGCGCGAGCCATACCCCGTGATCGGCCGCAACTTGGTGCCGCTAAGCGCATTAAGGAATGACACATAGAGCGACGATCCGGAGAGAGGCCCGCCGACGGCGATGGCAACCTCGCGACGCTTCGCGTCCTCGATGGACTTGACGCCCGACCCATGCCATACGCCGATCAGGCTGCGGACGTCGGCGATGCGGCCGATCCAGCTGAACTTGTCGGCCTGGAACTGTATCCCCGGCTGCGACAGCAGTTCCATCTGCGGCACGCTCTGGCTGACAATGCCGATCGCCGTTCCGTCCTTGGGAGCGTTATTGTAAAGATAGTTTGCCGCTTTCAAGCTTCCGGCGCCGGGCATGTTCTGAACGATGATGCGCGGATTGCCCGGCAAATGCTTTGTCAAAAAGGGAGCGATGAACCGCGCATAGAGATCGTAGCCGCCGCCTGCCTCATAGCCGACAATGAGATTTATCCTGTCGCTGCCTTTATATGCGGCTTGTTGCGGCCCGCTCGCGGCACTTCCGAAAGGACTTGCAGATGAAAGGGCTAATGCTGCACAAAACATCACAAAAGATTTACGAAGCATGGGCTACTCCTAATCTCAAGCTACATGTTATTCGGCAAACTCACCTGCGCTTTTCGGTTGCGAACTCTCCGGTCCACGTCGTTTCAATAATTCTTTCAGCCGATCCGGCCTCCCGCAACGTACATGATTTCACCGGTGATGTGTGCCGCTTCATCGCCGGCAAAAAACGCCACCGCCGCAGCCACCTCGTCCGCGGTGCCGCGGCGCGGAAGAAAAGCGCCGTGCCGGTTCTTGAGGTGCACTTCCTCGCGCCAGCGCAGGTCCTGTTCGGACAGCGGGGCGCCGCGCGGCACGGCGCGCTCGGTCTGTTCGAAGCTGCCGGGCGCGACGCAGTTGACGCGGATATTGTGCTTCGCCAGTTCCATCGCCAGGCAGACGGTCATCGCATCGACACCGCCCTTGGCCGCGGAATAGGGAACGCGATAGATTTCGCGCGTCGCCATCGAGCCGATGTTGACGATGGCGCCGCGCTGCTGGCGCAGCATCACCGGGATGACCGCGCGGCAGCAGCGCAGCGTCGGCCACAGGGAGCGCGAGATCTCTTGCTGGATTTCCTCGTCGGAATATTCCCAGAACGGCTTGATCCGGATCGCGCCGCCGACATTGGGGACCGCCACGTCGATCGCGCCGAATTCGGCGAGCGTGCGCTCTACCATCTGGTCGACGCCTTCCTTTGTTTCCAAGTCGGCGGCGATCATGATGGCCCGGCCGCCCTCGGCCGCAATCTGGTCGCGCACCTGTGCGCATGCGTCGCCGGCGCGGTCGGCCAGCGCCACCCGGGCGCCGTCGCGCGCCAGGCGCAATGCGATCGCCCGGCCTATGCCTT
>JAQGLQ010000364.1 GCA_028292785.1 Noviherbaspirillum sp.
GAAGCGCGCGCCTACCGCGAGCCCGATCGCGGTGGCGAACAGAATTAGAAGCGAGAAGAATATCCGCATGACTAAGGTTTCGCCTTAAAGTTGCGAACCGCATTCAGGCTTTCGGCCAGGGTGGGCATGTCGATCGAAAGATTGGTTGCCTGTATCTGCCGAAGCTGCAGCTGCACGGCCTGCGTCTGCTTCGCGCGCGTATCGAAGTATTTGTTGATCGTGTCCTGCGCGGAAACCAGGTCGCTGCGGAAGGCAGCCTCGTTGCGTCCCAGCAGGGCAAGACGGGCATTCAGCAGGCGCAGCTTGAGATTCTCGCGAGCGTAGTAGGCCTGGGTCGGCGACAGCAACAGCGCGTCGGATGTTTCGACATTGCGAACGCGGACCAGCTGCCTCACCTCATTCCACATTTCGGTCGACCATCTTGTCCATTTCACGTCGAGCGCCGTCAGCCACTCGCCCATGACGCCGGTCTTCGCGGCGGGACCTTTGCCGGCGGCATTCCCGGACGCCGGCGCGCCATGGGATTTCGCAGGCTGGGCGACGGGCTGCGCCGGGCGTTCGCCAGACAGCATGGGCATCGTATCGATCTGCCCGATAAGGCTGTCGAGGCGCAGCGCCATTCCGGTCAGGTCTATGCTCGGCAATGCTCTGAGCTGATCCAGATCCTTGGCAAGGGCACGGCGGATGGTGACGAACTGCGGCTTGTCGGACCGGGCCAGCCTGCTGTCGGCGTTCTGCAGTGCGATCAGTGCGCCTTGCACATTGCCGGCTAGCTGCAGCTGCTGACTCGCCGTCGACAGCACCTGCTCGATCTCGGCCAGCGCCCAGTCGTCGCGGTTTTTCGACAGATCCTGGTAAAGCTGTTCGAGTGCCAGCTGCTGGCTCTGCGCTTCCAGCTGCTTGCCTTCGAGGATACTGACCTTGCCCTGCATTTCCTTGACTGCTTCCTGCACCGACTTCACCAGGACCCTGGTTTCGGTGGTCTGGGAATCGCCGTTGCGCAGCCTTTGCGCAACCTCGTCGCGCAAGCCGGCGATCTGGGACTGGGAGGACCACCACTGCGCAAGAAGCAGGAGCGCGAGCGCTCCGAGCGCAATGGAGACCGCGCGCAGGCCGCGATTTCCGCGCACATCGTTGCCGGCGGCGCCGGTGGATCCTGAGGCAATATAGTCGTTATGCATTTGCGAGCCGGTCGAGGCGCGGGGTTCGGAAGATGGCGAATCGGTCATTCTGTGGATTGTAACGCGGCAAGTAATTGTTCGTCCCCTGAGCCGGTCAGGATAATGTGGTCAAAACCGAGCGCCGTGGCGGTTTCGGCAATACGCTCATGCGGAATGATCAGGCGCTGCCGGCGGAGCGCGGCGCTTTCATTCAACCGCTCCGCCATCTCGGCCAGAAAACGAAGCGCCTCCGAACTCGTAACGATCCAGTCATTGCGCGTCTCCAGCAGCCGTGTCAGTCGCGCGCGCCTTTCCTGATCGAACGCCGGGGCGACGCGGCGATAGGCGGCGACCGCCGCTACCTTGACGCCGGCGGCACGCAGCGCATCGGCCAGCAATTCGCGTCCGGTTTCACCCCGGACGATCAGCACTTCCTTGTCGCGCAATGCATCCAGATCCAGTTCCTCGAGCAGTGTCTGGGAGTCGGTCCGCTGCGCATTGCGCGGACTGACGATCATTGAGGTCATGTCGGTCACGCCATGCCGCTGCAGCGCGGCGCGGCTGCCTTCGCCCATCACGGCGATGGCGACCTGCGGCGGCCATTTGTCCAATACGGAAAAAGCCGCATCGATGGCATTCGGACTGACGAATGCCACCATTGCGTAGCGCCCGAGGCATGCCATTGCCCGCTTCAGCGGTTCCTGCTCCGGCAACGGCTGGATGTCGAGCAGCGGGAACACGACCGCATCGCGTCCGATCGCCGACACGCGCGCAGCCAGAGGCAGTGCCTGCGTCAGCGGGCGGGTGATCACCACAATGTTTCCGGCCGTTTGCTTCATCGGGCGGACGAATCGATTGCCTCGACACCGACGCGCATCATCCGGCATCCATTGCTTTGCATGCCTCGAGAATCGACGCCGCACCCTGTTCCTGCAACGCGTCGGCGATGCGGCGGCCCAGAGCCTCGGGCGCGGTCGCATCGCCTGATGCTTCGGCGCTCGCGATGCGCTTGCCGTCAGGGGTCGCAACCATTGCGCGCAAGCGCATGGCGGAGCCGTCCACCGTGGCAAAGGCGGCCAGCGGAATCTGGCAGCTTCCGCCGAATATCCTCGACACCGAACGCTCGGCGTTCACGGCTTGCGCGGTCGCTTCGTGATTCAGCGGCGCCAGCAGTTCGCGCAGATCGTCGCGCCCGCTGAGGATTTCGATGGCCATCGCACCCTGGCCGGGAGCCGGCAGGCTTTGCTCGGGCTCGAGGAACGCGCGGATACGCTGCGGCAGTCCGAGACGCTTCAGGCCCGCGGCGGCGAGGATGATCGCCGCATATTCGCCGCGATCCAGCTTGCCGAGACGCGTATCCAGATTGCCGCGCAAGGGGCGAATGACAAGCCGCGGATAGCGGGCGGCGATCAGGGCCTGGCGGCGCAGGCTGCTGGTTCCCACCACGGCGCCATCGGGCAATTCGTCGAACGACGCATACAGATTGGAGACAAAGGCATCGCGCGGGTCTTCGCGCTCCAGCACGGCGGCCATGGCAAAACCTAAGGGCAATTCCATCGGCACGTCTTTCAGCGAATGCACCGCAAGATCGGCGCGCCTTTCGCTCATCGCCACTTCCAGTTCCTTGACGAACAAGCCCTTGCCGCCCACCTTGGAAAGCGTGCGGTCGAGGATCTGGTCGCCCCTGGTTGTCATGCCGAGGATGTCAACGGTGCAGTATGGATATAATGACAAGAGCCTGGCGCGGACATGTTCGGCTTGCCACATCGCCAGACGGCTTTCGCGCGATGCAATCACTAGCCTGGAGGGTACGGAAACTTTCAAAACGTGCTCTTTCGGTAATCGTTGACGCCGAGCGCGCCACTCCGCAAATTTTATCATGCGGCCGAGTACTGACCGGCCATCCACGCCGCGCCACGCGCCAGTTGCGCTTCCACAAACCGATAGCCCCCTTCATTCAAAATGGCAAAAACACAATCCGACGAAAAGCGCACCGCCAGACCGGCGGCCGACAAGGATGCTCCACTGAGAGAAGACATCCGACTGCTTGGCCGCCTGCTCGGCACCGTGCTGCGCGAGCAGGAAGGCGAATCCGTCTATCAGGTGGTGGAAACGATCCGGCAGACGGCGGTGCGGTTTCGGCGCGATTCGGACCCGCATTCCAGCGCCGAACTCGACAGGCTGCTCAAGAAGCTGACCCGCGCCCAGACCACATCGGTGGTGCGGGCCTTCTCGTATTTCTCGCACCTGGCCAATATCGCGGAAGACCAGCATCACAACCGGCGCCGCCGCGCGCATCTGATGGCCGGTTCGGCTCCCCAGCAGGGAAGCGTCGCCCATGCCTTGTCGAAGCTGGATGCCGCCGGAGTGCGCGAGTCGGCGGTCAGCGACTTCTTCACGAGCGCATTGATCGCGCCGGTGCTGACCGCGCACCCGACCGAGGTGCAGCGCAAGAGCATCCTCGATGCCGAGAGCCGGATCGCCGGCCTGCTCGCCGAGCGCGACCTGCCGCGCACCCCCAAGGAACTGGAACGCAACACCGAGCTGCTGCATGCATCGATCGCGACGCTCTGGCAGACACGCATGCTGCGCTATACCAAGCTGACGGTGGCCGACGAGATCGAAAATGCGCTGTCTTACTATCGCATCACTTTTCTGCGCGAACTGCCCGAACTGTATGACGCGATCGAAGCGGAGGTCGCCGCTCACTTTCCGCCCCGTTCCGGGAAAACCGGCAAGAGCGAATTTCCGCCATTCATGCAAATGGGAAGCTGGATCGGCGGAGACCGCGATGGCAATCCGAACGTCAATGCGGAGACGGTGCAGCATGCCCTGACGCGGCAATCGGCCGCGATTTTCGAGTTTTATCTCGAAGAAGTCCATGCGCTCGGAGCGGAGCTGTCGATTTCAACGCTGCTGGTCGACGCCAGCCCGGAACTCGAGGCACTTGCCGGCGCATCGCCCGACGTGTCGGCACATCGTTCCGACGAACCTTACCGGCGCGCGCTGATCGGCCTGTATGCCCGGCTGGCCGCTACCGCCCGCACACTGGGAGCGGCCCATATCCTGCGCAAGGAAGTCGGCGCGGTCGCGCCCTATGCGAGCGCCGAGGAATTCACGCGCGACCTGCAGATACTGGTCGACTCGCTGAATGCGCATCATGGCACGATGCTCGCCAAGCCGCGCCTTGCGACGCTCAAGCGCGCTTCGGAAATCTTCGGTTTTCACCTCGCGACACTGGATATGCGCCAGAGCTCCGATGTGCATGAACGCGTGCTGGCCGAACTGCTGGCGCGGGCCAAGGTGGAACCGCGCTATCAAGACCTCGATGAGGACGCCAAGGTCGCGCTGCTGCTGGCGGAACTCGCGATGCCCCGGCCGCTCTGCTCCCCCTATCTGGCGTACTCCGCGGAGACCGAGTCCGAACTCGACATCCTGCGCGCCGCGCGTGAAATCCGCCGCCGCTACGGCGAACGGGCGATCCGCAACTACATCATCTCGCACACCGAAACCGTGTCCGATCTGCTCGAAGTGCTGCTGCTGCAGAAGGAAACCGGCCTGCTGCGCCTGGAATGGGACGAGCGCTCCGGGGATATCGCCAGGGTGGACATGGACCTGATGGTGATTCCCTTGTTCGAAACCATCCCGGACCTGCGCTCGGCGGGCGACATCATGGAGCAGCTGATCGCGATTCCGCAGATCCGCTACCTGATCGAAAGGCAAGGCAATCTGCAGGAAGTGATGCTGGGCTATTCCGACTCCAACAAGGATGGCGGCTTTCTGACATCGAACTGGGAACTGTACAAGGCGGAGACCCGCCTGGTCGACGTGTTCCACCGCGCGGGCATCAAGCTGCGGCTGTTCCATGGACGCGGCGGCACCGTGGGACGCGGGGGCGGACCCAGCTATGACGCGATCCTGGCCCAGCCCCCGGGAACCGTAAACGGCCAGATCCGGCTGACCGAGCAGGGCGAGATCATCGCATCCAAGTTTTCCAATCCCGAGATCGGACGCCGCAATCTTGAACTGCTGGTCGCCGCGACGCTCGAAGCCAGTCTGACGCCGCATGCGCCGGATGGCGCACAGGCGCGGAAACTGGAGGAATTCGAAGCGGTCATGGCGGAGTTGTCCGAACGCGCCTACCGCGCGTATCGCAACCTGGTGTATGAGACGCCGGGCTTCGCCGATTATTTTTTCGCGTCGACGCCGATCGCCGAAATCGCCGAACTCAATATCGGTTCGCGGCCGGCATCGCGCAAGGCGAGCCGGCGCATCGAGGACCTGCGCGCGATTCCATGGGGCTTCTCCTGGGGGCAATGCCGGCTGCTGCTGCCCGGCTGGTATGGCTTCGGCACCGCGGTCTCTTCCTGGCTGCAGGAAACCGACCGGCAGACCGGCAGCAGGAAGAAAGTGGCCATGTTACGCGCCATGTTCAGGGAATGGCCCTTCTTCGCCACGCTGCTGTCGAACATGGACATGGTATTGGCGAAAACCGATCTCGCGCTCGCCTCGCGCTACGCCGGCCTGGTGACGGATAAAAAACTGCGCAAGGCGATTTTCGATCGCATCGTCGAGGAGCACGGACGCGCCATCGACTCGCTCACGACGATCACCGGGGCCAGGGAGCGGCTGGCCGGCAATCCATCGCTGGCGCGCTCGATCAAGAACCGTTTCGCCTACCTCGATCCGCTCAATCACCTGCAGGTGGAGCTGATCAGGCGCCATCGCGCGGCAACTGCGGGGGGTCGCGACAGCGATGAGCGCGCAAGGCGCGGGATTCACCTGTCGATCAATGGCATTGCAGCCGGATTACGAAATACCGGCTGAACCATGGTTCATCGCACCAGCGCCTTGATCACCGGCCACTGGCGGCGCGAGATCGGCAGTCTTGCGGCCACGCCCGCCAGGATCACTTGCCATGATTCATGCGGCTTGTCCTGCGTCCCTTCCTGTTCGCCCTCCTGCTCCGCGGAGGGTACACCGCGTTCCACCCCGATGATGGCATTGCGCGC
>JAQGLQ010000546.1 GCA_028292785.1 Noviherbaspirillum sp.
GGCTTGTTGCGCATCGATGACTGGATCGCCAGCAGCACGGCCAGGTCGGCGGCCGGTTCGGCGATCTTGACGCCGCCGACCGCATTGATGAATACATCCTGGTCGAATGCCGCGATGCCCGCATGACGGTGCAGCACCGCAAGCAGCATGGCGAGCCGGTTCTGCTCGAGGCCCACTGACAGCCGACGCGCGTTCGGCACATGCGAAGCATCGACCAGGGCCTGGATTTCAACGAGAAGCGGGCGCGTGCCCTCCTGCGTGACCATGACGCACGAACCCGGCACCTTGGTGTCGTGCTGCGACAGAAACAAGGCCGACGGATTCGATACCCCCTTCAGGCCTTTTTCAGTCATGGCAAACACACCGAGTTCGTTGACCGCGCCGAAACGATTCTTGAAGGCGCGAACGAGGCGGAAACTGGAATGGGTATCGCCTTCGAAATACAGGACCGTATCGACGATATGTTCGAGCACGCGCGGACCGGCGAGCGCGCCCTCCTTCGTCACGTGCCCGACCATGATGATGGTAATGCCCGACTGCTTGGCCACGCGGGTAAGCTGCGCAGCGCATTCGCGTACCTGCGCGACAGACCCCGGGGCGGATGACAGCGCATCGGAATAGACGGTCTGAATCGAATCGATGACCGCGACTTGCGGCTTTTCCTCGGCAAGCGTATTCAGGATTTTCTCGAGCTGAATTTCCGCCTGCAGTTTCAGTTCCTTTGCATCCACCGCCAGCCGCTTCGCGCGCAAGGCAATCTGGGCACCCGACTCCTCACCGCTGACATACAGTGTTTTCTTGATGCGCGACATATTTGCCAGTGCCTGCAGGAGCAAGGTGGACTTGCCGATGCCCGGATCGCCGCCGATCAGCACTACGCCGCCTGCAACCAGGCCACCGCCCAGCACGCGGTCGAACTCCTCGATGCCGGTGCCGAAGCGCGGCACATCGATCGCTTCGATATCGGCGAGACTCAGTACCGGCGAGGTTTGTGCGAGGCCCTGATGTTGTGCGGAAAAACGGTTTCCCCCCGCTTCCACAATGGTCTCGACCAAGGTATTCCATTGGCCGCAGGAGGGACACTGGCCCGACCATTTGTTAGCGACGCCGCCGCATTCGGTGCAGGTGTAATTGGTTTTTTGTTTAGCCATGTACGAAAAAGTGAAAATCAGTGATATCGCTGTCCGTCCGCATGCAGGTGGGCATGCGGCACTTCAACGCTCGACGACCCTGACGCGCGGCGCCAGCGCGCACATCAGTTCATAACCGATGGTGCCGGCTGCATTCGCCACATCATCGATAGGCAGATCGTCGCCCCAGAGCGTTACCTTGCTGCCTACGCGCGCACCGGGAATATCGCTCAGGTCGACCGACAACATATCCATCGACACCCGCCCGACTATTGCGGTTTTTTTGCCGTCCACCAATACAGGCGTTCCGTTGGGAGCGTGGCGCGGATAGCCGTCGGCATAACCGCACGCCACCACACCGACGCTCATTTTTCGTGTTGCAACAAAACAGCTTCCGTAACCGATCGCTTCGCCGGCTTGGATGGTCTGCAAGCCGATGATTTCGCTGGTGAGCGTCATCGCCGGACGTAGCCCGAATTCGGCTGCCGATTTGCCTCCCGGGGAGCCGCCGTAAAGCATGATGCCCGGGCGCACCCAGTCGCGTGACAATTCCGGATTCAGTAGATTGGCCGCAGAGTTCGCGATGCTGCGTTCGCCCGACAACTGATTACACACATCCTGAAACCGTCGCACTTGCTCGCCGAAAGGCATGCGCGGATTCGCGGGATCGTCAGCGTTGGCGAGATGCGTGATGAAACTGATTTTGCTGACCGCATCAATTGCCCGCAGGCGCGCATATGCTGCACGGTAGGTTTCCGGACGAAACCCGAGGCGGTTCATGCCGCTGTTCATTTTCAGGTGTACTCGCAGCGGAGATGCAAGCGCCGCGTTTTCAAGCATGTCGATCTGTTCGTCGTTATGGATTACGACATCCAGCCCATGCCTCTCGACAACAGCCAGGTCCGCAGGCTCGAAAAAACCTTCCAATAATAGAACAGGCTTGGTCCAGCCCATCTCCCTCAAGCGAACCGCCGCATCAGGTTCGATCAATGCTAAGCCTTCCGCGTCGGCGAAACCCTTCATTCCGAATGCCAGTCCATGACCGTACGCGTTGGCTTTCACCACGGCCCACGCTTTCGCGCCGGCGGCATGCTGCTTCGCAATCGAAAGATTGTGACGCATCGCGGAAATATCAATAGTGGCAAGGAGAGGTCTTGGCATGGAACTTGTGCAAGCGTTAACGAAGAGACGAAAAACCGTCTCTGCATTTTACCGGAGCGCACCTTGTCCTCATTGGGGAAATCCTCAGGCAGCAGAGATTTTCATGGTATAAAGCAAGCCGGAGACCTCTTGTTACAATCTGACATGCGGATGAATCGCGGTTTTTACACCATTATGGCGGCGCAGTTTTTTTCGTCGCTCGCAGACAACGCACTTCTTATCGCAGCCATTGCACTATTGACAGCAATGAAATCGCCGGCATGGATGACGCCGCTTTTAAAGCTGTTCTTCGTTTTGTCGTATGTCGTTCTGGCCGCCTTCGTCGGTGCTTTCGCCGACTCGATGCCCAAAGGTCGCGTGATGTTCATCACCAACTGTATCAAGATCTTTGGCTGCTCGTTAATGTTCTTCCACGTGCATCCTTTGCTCGCCTATGCCGTCGTCGGATTCGGCGCGGCTGCGTATTCGCCGGCCAAATACGGAATACTCACCGAATTGCTTCCTCCGGAAAAACTGGTCGCCGCGAATGGCTGGATCGAAGGACTTACCGTCTCCTCCATCATCCTCGGGACCGTGCTGGGCGGTGCCCTCGTCAATCAGAAGGTTTCTTCCACCTTGCTGAGCTTCGATTTTCCCTTCCTCAATCTCGGGGTCGATACGACGGCGGAAGCCGCGCTGGTAGTGATCATGCTGGTTTATCTGCTCGCCGCAATTTTCAATCTTAAAATTGCCGAGACGGGCGTTCGTTATCCTCATCAGGAACGCAATCCATTCAAGCTGATTGTCGACTTTTCCAACTGTTTCATGACGCTGTGGAAAGACAAGCTCGGACAGATCTCGCTTGCGGTAACGACACTATTCTGGGGCGCGGGTGCGACCCTGCAATTCATCGTGCTCAAATGGGCCGAGAAGTCGCTGCATATGCCGCTGGACCAGGCTGCGATACTACAAGGCATTTTCGCATTGGGCGTGGCGCTCGGCGCGGTTGCCGCCGCACGGTTCGTGCCCTTGAAAAAATCGCTGTCGGTAATGCCCCTGGGTGTGGCAATGGGCTTGATTGTCACGATGATGACGTTGGTTCATACGATCTGGCTTGCCTATCCGCTGCTGGTACTCGTCGGAGCGCTCGCAGGTTTCTTCGTGGTACCCATGAATGCCTTGCTGCAGCATCGCGGCCACGTATTGATGAGCGCCGGACATTCGATCGCCGTGCAAAACTTCAATGAAAACCTTTCGGTGCTCACCATGCTTGTACTCTACGCGGTCATGGTGCGGCTGAATCTGGACATCAATGTCGTCATTATCCTTTTCGGATTCTTTGTTGCCGGCACGATGCTGATGGCAATGCGCAAGCATGCCGCCAATCAGCGCGTATTCGATTCAGTAGCCTTGATCGGCGAGCGAAAACACTGAAATCCGGCGCCCGGTTATTGCCTGCCGCGCGTATCGCGTGCCGCGGCCCGCATGCGCCAGTCATCTGGAACGATGAAGCCACGGTCCACTTCAATCATACGGTCGTCCTGCCGCTCGAGCACCGCGATCATGACCGGCATGCTGTCACGCTCAAAATGCATGTCCAGCATCGAGTTCAATTCATGGCGCGGCATACCTGCTTCGATTGTTGTCTTAGCCGGTGCAAGCCAAGACAGACGCGGCAATATCATGAAATACTCCCCGACGATATTCCCCAGTTCAGCAAGCGGGCGCCAGAATCCATGGCAATGCGGATGTGCCACGCCGAGTAACTTAGCCGACGGCGTCTTTCCGTAATAAAACAGCCAACCTTTTACCAGTGCCTTCGCTGCAGCAACAGGTTCCGACAACACTGCGAGGGCCGCCGGATGTTTCGATAAGGCCAGTTGCCGCTCCATGATCTTGCGTACTTTCGCTCCCAAGGTGTCGGCTAGATTGGGACCGACAAAATGATCTGCTTTCTCTTCGGCACCGCTGGTTTCCAGCAAATAGAATTTGCTGGCGAACTCCCAATGGACCAGGTCGCTACCCTCTCTCAACAGGAAGTCGAATTCGCCGATCGTCTCGTTCTTACCTGCGCGCACCTGCAATCCATGTCCGATCAGCGTGCCCTGGTGCTGGAAATAGAAGGCCATCAGTTTTTCCGCATAGCGCCCAAGCCTTCTATAAGGCTGGGCACCGAGATACGCATATAGAGGTTCGGGATGGCGATCGAGGTGCCGCAACCAGGCGTCGGTCTTCGGAGCGACCGGCCCGAGCGTCGCGATGCGGTCGCGCCACTGCGGTGCATCGATATCGAGAAGATCCGGGGCGTCGAGCAGCCAGGCCAGAGCGCGTACGTGCGGATCGTTCAAGGCGGACCAGCGGCGGTGAAACCGTGACTGATAGTTTTCCGTATCAGTTGCTGCCGGCATAGCTGGACATGGCCAAGCAGAGGTCCATCCACACCTTTTTCTTGTCCGCCGGATTGCGCAGCAAGTATGCGGGATGATAGGTCACGACCAAAGGCAAGTCCGCATAGCGGTGCACCTTTCCACGAATCCGGGAAACAGGTGTGTCCGCATCCAGGTTCAACAGCGACAATGCCGCGGTCTTTCCAAGTGCCACGATGATGACCGGCCGGATCAGGTCGATCTGGCGCCGCAGGTACGGCAGGCATGCAGCCGCTTCTTCCGGTGCAGGCGGACGGTCCCGGCCATTCGCATCGGTTGGCCGGCATTTGACGATATTCGCAATATAGGCATTCTCGCCACGCCTGAGATCCATGGCGAGCAGCATATTGTCGAGCAGCTTGCCCGCCATGCCGACGAACGGCTCGCCCTTCAAATCTTCGTTATAGCCGGGGCCTTCGCCGACGAAGAGCCAGTTGGCCTTTTCGTCGCCGACACCAAATACAGTCCGGGTACGGGTTCGGCATAAACCGCATTTGACGCAACCGGATACCGACTCCTTCAGCTGTCCCCAATCCATGTTTGCGATATCTTCGGCGGACGGCGCCGTTGCGCCGGCAGGCGTATTCGTCGCGGCGGCTGACGCGTTCGTCTCAAAGAAATCACTTACTCCTTCCACGGTTTTACAGGGTGATTCCGCAGTGGTACGCGAGGCCCATACGGGCCCCAATCCCATTTCATGCAAAAACGCGGTACGACGGTCCTGGGGCGATGTCATAACTCCAGCCTCATGACAATAGCGTCCTCGCGCATGTTATTCGCTGCGGGATAGTAGCCCTTTCGTTTGCCGATCTGAAGAAATCCATAGCGCTCGTAGATTTGCATGGCACGCAGATTCGACGGCCTCACCTCAAGCAATATCGAGGTCATGCCGTGCTCACGCGCGAGCGCCTTTACCTTGTCCAGCTGCATCCGACCTATTCCTTTGCCGTGCAGACCGCGACGTACAGTGATATTAAGTAAATGCGCTTCGTCGACGGCATACATCATCAAAAAATAAGCTGCAAGCGACCCATTTCCGTCGCGCAATATCCAGGTCTCGTAGCTGCTATAGAGTGAATCGAGAAAATTACCGCGGGTCCAGGGATAAGGATAAATATCGTTTTCGATGGCGAGCACGTCGGGCAAGTCGCCGACCTTCATTCGCAGGAAATGAAGCGACGCTCTCTCGTCCGGTATTGGGGCACGAAGCGGATTCAAGCCGCCACCTTCGACATACGTTCGATGGTAGTCAGCGCGACCTTGTTTCGTAAGTAAACCGGTTGCGCGTCGCGCGCCGGGACGAACTTCCCTTGGGCATAAGCGATTCGTCCCAACCGCGCGATCTGTCGCGCGTGAGGCATGATTGATGGTCGGCGGTCCACGGATGCCGGGAACCGCGAAAAGGCTACCTCATAGGCAGCCAAAGCGTTGCCGCACATAATCGCGGGTTCTGCCGATTCAATGCGCGTCGCGGGCGACAAGGTCGGGTCGACGACGGTGCGCCATTCCTCATCGAAGCGGTACTGGGCCCAATACACTTCCTCCATGCGCGCATCCAATAGCGCAAGGACATCGGCAGCACCGAATTGTTCGCGGCAGGCTTCTGCCATGGCCAATAACGTGCCGACAGCGACGACGGGAAGGTCTGCGCCGAATGCCAGTCCTTGCGCGATTCCACAGGCGGTGCGCACGCCGGTAAAGGAGCCAGGCCCGGCGCCAAATGCCACGGCATCGCACTGGACAAGTCCAAGACCCGCTTCGAGCAGAAGATTCTGCACCATGGGCAGAATGGAATGAGAATGGGTTTGGGCGCCCGATGCTTGGCGCGCGATCACTTGATCGTTATGCAATAACGCAGCGGATGCCAATTCAGTTGAGGTTTCGATGGCGATAATCGTAGTCATATGAGTATTTTACCGCGCCTCACTTTGCGAGAATGCGTATTCCTGTATCCATCCGGCGGTTCCGCGCTTCGACCGCAACCATTCACTGCAGACGAGCAATACCCGGTTCCTTACCTTACAATAGGCCACCGTGCCGGCCGGCACACTCCAAGTTGCAAATGTATTCTGCCAATGTCCAGCTTCATCCTAGAATCAGACAATCGTTCGGAAATCGCCCAGTTACTCAATGATGATGCTTGGGTGATCGCCTGCCTGTGCGCCGCCTGGTGCGGCACCTGCGGTCAATATCGCGACACATTTGGAGCGCTCTCGGCGCGCCATCCTGATAAGCGTTTCATCTGGATCGATATCGAAGACCAGGCTGATGTCGTCGGCGATCTCGACGTCGAGAATTTCCCGACCTTGCTCATTCAACGCCGCGACGCAGTCGCTTTCTTCGGAACGGTGCTGCCCGATCTACGCGTGGCAGACCGTCTCATCCAAGCTCAATCTGAAAGAACCGAGATCGAAATCGTTGCGGAAGCGGAGTCAAACCCGGAACGGCGCGCTTGGCAGAATGAATGCAATCTGCGTATTCGCCTGGAGGAGGCGAATACTTAAAATTATATAAAACAGCTACTTAAAGAAATTATTTAAAGTAATACTTTGCAGTAAAAAACCAGCTTGAAGCCGGTTTTTTACTGCACCAAGCGAATTAAATTTCTTCATAAAGAGGCAAGGTCAGGAATTCCGCAAAATTTTCGGAAGTGGACATCTTTTCAAAAATCTGCGCGGCCCGGTCATACGTCGGGCCGCTACCGGCAATATCCTTTACCTTCGCCAGTTCCTCGGGAATCATTGCCCGTACCATGTCACTTGTTACTTTGCGGCCATCCTCCAACACACCTTTTGGCGAACGGATCCACTGCCAGACTTGGGATCGACTGATCTCGGCCGTCGCGGCATCTTCCATCAGATTGTGAATTGGCACGCAGCCGTTACCCGCGAGCCAGGCGCCAAGATAATGAATGCCGACGTTGATGTTGTAGCGCAGTCCCGCTTCGGTGATCGGCTGCTCCGGCTGGAAATTGAGAAGATCAGCGGCGGCCACCTTGACATCAGGGCGCTGCTTGTCGATCTGGTTCGGCTTATTGCCCAACACTTTCGTGAACTCGGCCATCGCAATCTCGACAAGTCCGGGATGGGCGACCCATCCGCCGTCATATCCATCCGTTGCATCCCGCGACTTATCCGCCCGTACCCCGGCCATTGCTGCTTCATTCTTCTCCGGATCGCTCTTGATCGGAATTAATGCGGACATCCCGCCGATGGCCGGAGCATTGCGCTTATGACAGGTCTGCAGCAATAACAATGCGTACGCACGCATGAATGGCGCGGTCATCGTTACTTTCGGACGATCGGCCAGACAGAAATCCTTGTCATTCTTGAATTTCTTGATGCACGAGAAAATGTAATCCCAACGACCGGCATTCAGCCCTGCGCTGTGCTCGCGCAGTTCGTAGAGAATCTCATCCATTTCAAAAGCCGCCACGATGGTTTCGATCAGCACGGTGGCCTTGATCGATCCCTGCGGAATGCCGAGTTCGTTCTGTGTCATGACGAAGATCTCATTCCACAGCCGCGCTTCCAGATGGGACTCCATTTTCGGCAGATAAAAATAGGGGCCGGCGCCTCGTGCCAATTGCTCCTTGGCGTTATGGAACATAAAGAGCGCGAAATCGAAGATGCCGCCTGGTACCCGCTTGCCGTCGACCAGCACATGCTTCTCGTCAAGATGCCATCCGCGCGGACGCACGACCAGCGTAGCCGTCTTGTCGTTCAATCTATAGCTCTTGCCGCCCTGCTCCAGAGAAATCGTCTTGCGGACTGCGTCGATCATGTTGAGTTGACCGGTGATCTGATTATCCCAGTTGGGTGTGTTCGAATCCTCGAAGTCGGTCATGTAGCTATCCGCACCGGAATTGAGCGCGTTGATAACCATCTTGCGCTCGACAGGGCCGGTAATTTCCACGCGGCGGCACGCAAGCGCTTCCGGGATAGGCGAAATCTTCCAGTCGCCTTCACGGATATGTTTGGTCTCAGGCAGGAAATCAGGACGTTCGCCAGCGTCCATGCGCATGGCGCGCTGCGCGCGCGCCGCGAGTAATTCCTGGCGCCGCGGCTCGAACGTACGGGCAAGTTTGGCGACTAATTCAAGCGCGCCGGGGATGAGCACGTTGTCAAAGGCGGGTTTAATTTCTGCTTTGATTTCGACCCCTGCGGGCAATTGAAGAGCCATGATTTTTCTCCTTGGAAGTAACTTGAAAGCGGTATGAAGACCTATGGAGCCGCCATCTCCTATACATAGGACACGACGAACGAAAGGTCGAGCGCACAAAAGCGGCGCCAGACGGAGTGCATATGCTATCGCCGCGCGTTGGCAAAAGTATATTCGAGATAAATTCTCATAACCGGAACGATTTATCACTTTATTATTGCGTTTAAGTATCAAATCTACTGCGTTCGGCCAAATGGATCATTTCAAGCAAATTTCGACCTTTGTGGAGATTGCTGCAAAGGGTAGTCTTTCCGCGGCGGCCCGAGCAGAAGGGATCGCGCCAGCGATGATTGGCCGGCGTCTCGATGCCCTGGAAGAACGACTCGGCGTCAAATTGCTGCAGCGCACGACCCGGAAAATTGCGTTGACCAACGAAGGCCTCTCGTTTCTCGAAGACTGCCAGCGGATCCTGGCGGAGCTCGAGAACGCGGAAGTCGCTGTCTCCGAGCGCAGCGCGAGAGCCAGCGGTCATTTGCAGATTTCCGCGCCTGCCGGCTTTGGACGACAACATGTAGCCCCCCTCATTCCTTCCTTTCCCGCAGAACATCGCAACGTCACGGTTTCGCTGAATTTGAGT
>JAQGLQ010000551.1 GCA_028292785.1 Noviherbaspirillum sp.
GGGTCGAGTGCTGCAGCTTCGCGATCGCATCCGGCGTCCACATGTGGTCTTCGCCGCGCACGCGGAAGGCGTATTCGCCACCGGTATCGAGCGCGTTTGCCAGCAGCGGGTCGGGACCGAAGGCCAGGTTGTGCAGGCGCAGCGCTTCCTCGGCGACTTCGAATACGCCGATGCCTTCGACGTTGGATGCGGTGCCCTTGAAGAACTTGTCGACCAGCGACTTGTTCAGGCCGATGGCTTCGAAAATCTGCGCGCCGCAGTACGACATGTAGGTCGAGATGCCCATCTTCGACATCACTTTCATCAAGCCTTTGCCGACCGCTTTCTGGAAGTTGTAGATGGCCTTTTCCGGCGACAGTTCGCCCGGCAGCTGCTTGGCCATGTCGACCAGCGTGTCCATCGCCAGGTAGGGATGGATGGCTTCCGCGCCATAACCGGCGAGCAGGGCGAAGTGATGCGTTTCACGGGCGGAACCGGTCTCGACCACGAGGCCGGTGGAGGTGCGCAAGCCCTTGCTGACCAGATGCAGGTGGATCGCCGAGGTGGCGAGCAGGGCCGGAATCGCGACCTGCTCCTCATCGACCTTGCGGTCGGAGATGATCAGGATGTTGTGGCCTGATTTCACGGCGTCGACCGCCTTGGCGCACAGGGAGGCGAGGCGCGCTTCGATGCCTTCCTTGCCCCAGGCGACCGGATAGCAGATGTTCAGTTCGTACGACTTGAACTTGCCGCCGGTATGGGCGCTGATGTTGCGCAGTTTGCCGATATCCGCATAGTCGAGAATGGGTTGCGACACTTCCAGCCGCATCGGCGGATTGATGTTGTTGGTGTCGAGCAGGTTCGGACGCGGGCCGATGAAGGACACCAGCGACATGACCATCGCTTCGCGGATCGGATCGATCGGCGGATTCGTCACCTGCGCGAACAATTGCTTGAAATAGTGATACAGCGTCTTGTTCTTGTTGGACATGACGGCCAGCGGCGAGTCATTGCCCATCGAGCCGACGGCTTCTTCGCCGGCGGCGGCCATCGGCGCCATCAGGAACTTAAGATCTTCCTGGGTGTAGCCGAATGCCTGCTGACGGTCGAGCAGCAGGATATCCGATTTCGGCTGTTCGGGTTCCGCGTCGAGTTCGTCCAGCTTGACCCGGACCGAATCGATCCACTGCTTGTACGGCTTGGCGTTGGCGTAAGTGTCCTTGAGTTCCTTGTCGTCGATGATGCGGCCGGCGTCGAGGTCGATCAGGAACATCTTGCCGGGCTGCAGTCGCCATTTCTTGATGATCTTCGACTCGGGAATCGGCAGCACGCCGGATTCGGATGCCATCACCACGAGATCGTCATCGGTCACGATATAGCGCGCCGGACGCAAGCCGTTGCGGTCCAGGGTGCCGCCGATATGGCGGCCGTCGGTGAAGGCCATGGCGGCCGGGCCGTCCCACGGCTCCATCATGGCGGCATGGTATTCATAGAAGGCGCGGCGGTTGTCATCCATCAGCGTATGGTTTTCCCATGCTTCCGGAATCATCATCATCATTGCCTGGGCGATCGGGTAGCCGGCCATTACCAGCAGTTCGAGCGCATTGTCGTAGCATGCGGTATCGGACTGGCCTTCATAAATCAGCGGGAACAGCTTCTGAAGGTCATCGCCGAGCACGGCCGACTTCATGACGCCTTCGCGCGCGCGCATCCAGTTGAAATTGCCCTTCACGGTGTTGATTTCGCCGTTGTGCGCTATCAGCCGGTACGGGTGGGCAAGCGGCCACTCGGGGAAAGTGTTGGTGGAAAAACGCTGGTGCACCAGCGCCAGCGCGGAGACGCAGCGCGCATCCTGCAGGTCCTTGTAATAGACGCCGACCTGGTCCGCGAGCAGCAATCCCTTGTAAACAATGGTGCGCGCCGACATCGACGGCACGAAGAATTCCTTGCCGTGCAGCAGATTCAGGGCCTGGATCGCATGGCCGGACGATTTGCGGATGACGTACAGCTTGCGCTCCAGCGCGTCGGTCACCATGATGTCCGGGCCGCGGCCGATGAAAATCTGGCGGATGACCGGCTCTTTGGCACGCACGGTGGGCGACATCGGCATGTCGACGTCGATGGGAACGTCGCGCCAGCCGAGAACGACCTGGCCTTCGGCGAGGACTGCGCGCTCGATTTCCTGTTCGCAGGCGATGCGCGAAGCATGTTCTTTTGGCAGGAAAATCATGCCGACGCCGTATTCGCCTGGCGGCGGCAGCTGTACGCCTTGCTTGGCCATCTCTTCACGATAGTACTGGTCCGGAAGCTGGATCAGGATGCCCGCGCCGTCGCCCATCAGCTTGTCGGCGCCCACGGCGCCCCTGTGGTCGAGGTTTTTCAGGATGAGCAAGCCTTGTTCGACTATCGAATGACTCTTTTTACCTTTGATGTGGGCGATAAAACCGACGCCGCAAGCGTCATGTTCATTGGCTGGATCGTACAAACCTTGCGCATGCATAAGGAATTCTCCACTGCTATTGTAGTAATGACGCTGAAGGATAGTTCAGCAGGAAAGATACTTCAACCAAAACAAATAGGGTCAGAGTAGAATTAAGGCACCCTTAAACGACCGCTATTTAAATTAGGGACAGAGCAAATCGGAGCAAGAACGCTCTTTATGCAAGGTACGCTCTTATATTTTTCCTGGCGTCCCTGCTTTCTTCGGACGCCCGCGCTTTGCCGGTTGAACCCTGCGGTTTCCCATCTTTTGAAGTTGACTTTTGAATTTTTCGGAGCCGAGCGCCCATCCTTTGCGGGTTGCATCGGTAATAGCGGAGACCATATCCGCCGCAACGCCCTGCTCCACCAGATTCTTGTATGCAGCCTCCCGGTCGAACGGCGTATTGCCGAGGCCCCAGTACAACGGATGGTCGGTTACCAGCGGTGCTGGACTGGCGCCGATATGGTGTCGGTAACTGGACCAGGGATAGTCTTCGGCGGATGGCGACACTCCGGAACGCACCGGATTCAGCTCTATATAAGCGCTGCAGGCCATGAAATAGCGTTCCGTGTC